>NZ_JAMYPW010000052.1:0-44193 GCF_040320565.1 Mesorhizobium sp. M0664 | reverse complement strand
AATCAGCAGCAGCAAACAGAATCCGCTCCGGCCGAGCAGATCGCTCCAGCCGAGTCCGAGCAACCCCGCAAGAAGCGGCGCAATCGGCAGCAGATCGAAGCGGCCCCATCGGAACAACCGGCCGAGCAGGCAGCGCCGGCAAACGACAACCAGCCCAACGTCAACCCGCGCAAGAAGAAGCAAAAACAGAACCAGCAGATCGAGGCTGCCCCGGCAGAACAGGCTCCGACTGTCGAGCCCGGACAAAAGCCGGGCAAGCGCAAGAAGCCTGCTGAATTGACCGGACCCGCCACGGAGGCGGAAGGCCAGCCGGCGCCGACCAATAAGGAAGCGACCCCACAGGCCCAACCGGCTCCGATCGAGCAGCAGGCCGCTCCCGTCCAGGGCGAACAGCCCCAGGACAAGATCAAGAAACGTGGCAAGAGGCCTGTCGGCGAACAGCCGGTGACAGGAGAGCAACAGCCCTCGACCGGCGAACAGCCTTCGACTGGCCAGGCCGCGCCGGTCCAGGGTGAAAATCCGGTCCAGGGTGAAGCCCAGGCCAATCCGAACGAGGCACCTGTTCTGGACAGCCAGAAGGATGTCTTGCGCAAGCGCAAGGGTGGCAAGGAGCGCGGCCAAAATGCCGGTAAGCAGCAGGGCAACCAGCCCGCCCAGCAGGGCGAGAACCAGGTGGAAGCCCCGAAGCCGGCTCCGGTCGATCAGGGGCCGCCACCCACCGACGACCGGGCAGCCCAGCGGGAGATCAAGCCTGAAAAGATCGTTCCGGTGACCGAGGAAAAAGGCAAGCGCGTCGAGCGTGCGCCGGACGTCGAGGATGTTCGTCGTCGTCCGCGCCCCCAGGGCGCCAACGTCGTCAGGGAATTCGGCGACCGCGTTATCCTCCAGTTCAACAACCAGACGTTCGTCGAAAGCAGCGATGCACCGCGCATGCACCGCGGCGCCAGGAATGTCTATTATGAGGACCTGTCGGGCGATCGCACCCGGGAAATAGTCGAGCGTGACAATGGTGTCCGGATCGTCACCATCCGCAACCGCTACGGCGACGTCATCCAGCGTTCACGCATCGCGCCCGACGGCCGCGAATATGTGCTGAGCTATGTCGACGAGCGGAACTATGACGACGATGCAGACTGGCGCGACCCGGGCGACGACCTGCCGCCGATGCGCCTTACCATCCCGCAAGAGGAATACATTCTGGATTCCGAAGAGGTCGAGGATCCGGACGACTACTACACCTTCCTCGAACGGCCGCCGGTCGAGAGGGTCCAGCGCCTCTATTCGATCGACGAGGTCAAGCGCTCGGCCCGCGTGCGCGACATCGCCCGCCGCATCGACCTCGACACGCTCAACTTCGAATTCGGTTCGGCCTCGATTTCCGACACCGAGGTCCAGAAGCTGGAGGGTGTTGCCAACGCCATGGACAAGCTGCTGAAGAAAAACCCGGCCGAGAGCTTCCTGATCGAGGGCCATACCGACGCTGTCGGCACACCGGAAGCGAACCTTGCTCTGTCCGACCGCCGCGCCGAGGCGGTCGCCGAAGCCTTGACCAACGCCTTTGGCATCCCGCCGGAGAACCTGACGACGCAGGGCTATGGCGAGGAGTATCTCAAGGTTAACACGTCGGGACCCAACCGCGAGAACCGCCGCGTCGCCATCCGCCGGATTACACCCCTGGTAGCGCCTGTGGCCAGCGCCCAATAAACCGCAATGTGAACCGCGCGATTTGATCAACCATTGAATCGCGCGGTCATCAATCTTGAAACGCGCGGTTACCCATCCCAGATTCTGGAAAGGGCGTTCCCTGCCCTGTCCCGACTCCAGCGGGACACCCGAGCCCCGCCGGTTCCCCTCCCCGGCGGGGTTTCGTTTTTTTGAAACCTTGCAAACCGCCGCAGCCTGCCCGAAATACGGCACTCCGATAACGGAGCCCGAATCGCCGCATGAAGCGCCTCGAACTCGCCATCGAATCGATCATTCTCGCCTCGCGCTGGCTGCTGGTCGCCTTCTATCTCGGACTGGGTGCGGCACTTGCCATCTATGCCGTGTCCTTCGGCAACAAGCTGTTCGAGTTCGTCTCCGTTGCCTTCACGCTCGATGACACCGACACCATCCTGAAAATACTCGGCCTCATCGATGCCGCGCTGGTCGCCTCACTGGTGGTGATGGTGATCATCTCGGGTTACGAAAACTTCGTCAGCCGCTTCGATGAAAATGACGGCAAGGTGCATTGGCTGGGCACGATCGATGTCGGCTCGCTGAAGGTCAAGGTCGCCTCGACAATCGTAGCGATCTCCTCGATCCACCTCTTGCAGGTGTTCCTGAACTCGGTCTCCTACACGACCGACCAGCTGATGTGGCTGACCATCATTCATCTGGCCTTCGTTCTGTCGGCACTGATGCTTGCCTATATCGACCGGCTGATGGGTCTTGGCAAAGCCAAGAAAGCCGAAGACTGAGCACACGTCTGTGCCGGTCTTTAAGAGATATGCCTGTCAGCTAGATACTTTCCGTCAGTAGATACCTTTGATTTTGGTATCCGTCCGGCCGAACACCTCGTCCGGCACAAAAAAGTCGCCGGCGAGCGGGCCTGTCGCACCCGGCGCATAGGCCGAGAAATCGCTGACGCCCTCAGCGCGCAGCACTTCTTCGTCAATGTAGAAATTGCCGGTCGCCTCACGCGACGGCCTGACCAGGATGGCGTATGCCGCATCGGCCATGATGTCGGGCGAACGGCTCATCGCCGCCACCGTCGCCCCGCCCAGGAGGTTACGCACCGCCGCCGTGTCGATGGTCGAGATCGGCCATAGCGAATTGACCGCAATGCCGTCCCTGGCGAACTCGGCGCTCATGCCCAGCGTGCACATCGACATGCCGAACTTTGCCATCGTGTAGGCGACATGGTTCTTGAACCACTTGGCCTTCATGTCGAGCGGCGGCGCCAGATTCAAGATGTGAGGATTTTCCGCCAACCTCAAGTGCGGAATGCACATTTTGGAGACGAGAAAAGTGCCGCGCGTGTTGATCTGGTGCATCAGATCGTAGCGCTTCATATCGGTCTCCAACGTGCCGGTGAGCTGGATGGCACTGGCGTTGTTGACGCAGATATCGACGCCGCCGAACCGCTCCACGGTCTTGGCGACCGCCTCGGCGACCTGTTCTTCATCCCGAATGTCGCACAGCGCCGGCAGCGCCTTGCCGCCGGCCTGCTCGATCTCGTGCGCCGCCGTGTAGATCGTCCCGGGCAGCTTCGGATGCGGCTCGGCGGTCTTGGCCGCGATCGTCACATTGGCGCCATCGCGCGCGGCGCGCAGCGCAATCGCCAGCCCGATGCCGCGCGACCCGCCGGAGATGAAAAGCGTCTTTCCCTTGAGCGACATCCTTGCGCCTTCCTGCAACATGAAAGACACGATCCTTGCGCGGCTGAGAACCGCCGCGCAAGGCCCAACACACCGCATGCGGGTTACGCTGCGTCGGCCTTGAGACAATCTGAACTAGACCAGCACCAGGCCCTGCCGCATGGCGATGGCAATCGCATCGGTGCGGTTGGCGGCACCGAGCTTCGTCAGGATCGCTGCGACATGGAACTTCGCCGTATGCACGGAGATGTTCAGCCGCCGCGCGATGACCTTGTTGGGGGCGCCCTCGGCCAGCAGCGCCAGCACCTCGCCTTCCCGCGGCGAAAGCGTCGGCCGGACGATATGCTCGTCAGTCGGTTCCTCTTCGAACCGGTCGCTGCCATGGAAGGTCAAATCGTGATGCAGATCGGATAGAGCATGACTGTCACGCGAAATCCGGTAGCCCGCAGCCGCGAGCCGCGCGGCGGCGGCGATCAGCAACTCGTCCGCTTGCACCGGCAGCACGGCAAATACTGTATCGGCCGGCCGTTCACGGGCCGCTCGCGACGATAGCAGCACGCGAGGCATAGCCGCGTCGACGAGCCCGCCTTGTAGCCCATGATCATCGACGATGGCGACATCCGCCGCCTCACGCCCGTCGACTTCGCCGGCCAGAACCGGCCGCAGATCATCGGTCGCGGCGAGAATGGCGGACAGACTTCGCGTGCGCTCGGCGTCACCGAGCGCGATCAGCACCGTCAGCCGTCTGCCAGCGACCTCACCGCTTACCATCTATCCCTCAGCTCAGTGGCTTTTCACCGATGGTCAGGGAAACCTCACGATTCTCGCCGCCGCGCACCACGCCGAGTGTCACCAAGGCACCGGCGCTGTCCGGCCCGAGCTTGCGGATCAGCTCGCGCGGGCCATGCACCGTCTCTGCGTTCCACGACACGATGATGTCGCCGAGACTGAGACCGGCTGATTTCGCCGGCCCGTTATCGTCGAGACTCATCACCATGGCGCCCTGTGTATCACCATTGCGGACCGGATGCAGGCCGGCGCCAAGATAGCCGCGCGCCACATGACCCTTCTCGCGCAGCGTCGTGACTGCCCGCTCGATCGTTTCGTAAGGCATGACCAGCGCCCGCCGGCGTGGCCCGAACAGCAGCATGCCGATCAGTCCGCCCTTGGCGTCGAGCACAGGGCCACCCTCGAAACGGCCGCCGGCATTGACGGCAAGGTTGATGCGCCGGTCGATCGTGCCACCGCGCATTGAACGCCAGGCCGGGCCGACCTCGCCGACCGTGCCGAAGGTAGCGAGCGAGGTGCCGTCGCTATTGCCCGCCACGACCACCAGGTTGCCCGGCCGCACCGCATCCGCCTTTACCAGTGACGGGGCGGCCGGCGCGCCGGCCGGTTTCAAAACGGCCGTGCCGGTGGACGGGTCGCGGCCGACCAGTTCCGCCTTGACGGCTTCGCCCGAAGAAAACGTCAGCTCGATCTCCTCGCCGGCCTCGACCGCCTCCTCGGCAGTGACGAAATAGCCGTCCCGCCAGTGGAAAGCAGTTGACGTCCGGTGGTGCGTCGCGAAGCTGGCCGTCGCTGGTGCCGCGGCTGCCGCGATGTCGGCAATGGCGTCGGAAAACGTGCTCAGATTGAAATCGCTCATGATTTGTCTCCTGGGTTCTTCGTGACCCAGATATCGCCCGGCAGGGCGTTGGCGGATACTCGCCTGACGGCTAGTTGGGCATTTGACTGGCCATCTGGTCAGGTCGCGGCCGGTCCGGCCGCTCCGCACATATAGGCATTGTTCATCTTGTTCCAAACGGAGCCTTCGGATGGCCCTGCCCGCCCAGCAATTGCAATATGACGATGCCCTTCTCGATGCCTATTCGGCGACGGTCGCCGATGCCGTCGACCGCATCGGGCCCGCTGTCTGCCGCATCGAGCGCATCGGTGGCCCCGGCGGCCATGGCTCCGGCTTCGTCATCGCGCAGGACGGGCTGGTCGTCACCAACTTCCACGTCGTCGGCGATGCGCGCAGCGTACGCGTGTCAATGCCGGACGGCGCCTCCAGGGAAGGCCGCGTGCTCGGCCGCGATCCCGACACCGACATTGCGCTGGTGCGCGCCGACGGCAACTTTGCGGACGTCGCGCCGCTTGGCGATTCCAAGCGATTGAGGCGCGGCCAGATTGCTATTGCTATCGGCAATCCGCTCGGCTTCGAATGGACCGTCACCGCTGGCGTCGTCTCGGCACTCGGCCGCTCGATGCGTGCCTCCACCGGCCGGCTGATCGACGACGTCATCCAGACCGACGCCGCGCTCAACCCCGGCAATTCTGGCGGACCGCTGGTGTCCTCGGCTGGCGAGGTGATCGGCGTTAACACCGCGATGATCCACGGTGCGCAAGGCATCGCCTTCGCGGTTGCCTCCAACACCGCCAATTTCGTCATCTCGGAAATCATCCGCTTCGGCCGTGTGCGCCGTGCCTTCATCGGCGTTTCCGCCGACACCACCAACCTGCCGCGCCGCGCAGCCCTTTTGTCGCAAGTATCGAGCAGCACGGCGGTGCGCCTGCGCACCGTCGAAAAGAACAGCCCGGCGGCCAAAGCCGGCCTCAGGGAAGGCGACATTATTGCCGCCATCGACGGCCGCCCGGTCACCGGCGTCGACGATCTGGTGCGCATGCTCGACGCCGAGCGCATCGGCCGCGAGACACTGTGCACGGTGGTGCGCCGCTCCGGCATTACTCAGGTCACCGTGATGCCGTTGGCGCGGGCGAGTTAGCGCGCCGCAGCACCCTGCGCATATTGCGCCATAAATTCTGGGCTCGGCGGGATCGGCCTGATCACGTCGATCAGCACGCCGTTGGGATCCCTGGTGATGAAATGACGCTGGCCGAAGGGTTCGTCGCGCAGCGTTCGCAGGATCGGCAGGCCAGCGGCGGTG
The DNA here is from genome assembly GCF_040320565.1 of Mesorhizobium sp. M0664. NCBI lineage: Bacteria > Pseudomonadati > Pseudomonadota > Alphaproteobacteria > Hyphomicrobiales > Phyllobacteriaceae > Mesorhizobium > Mesorhizobium sp. M0664. The sequence continues at coordinate 37,904 of NZ_JAMYPW010000052.1, read as the reverse complement.
ATCCGCTCACAGATGGCATCCGGATCCCTGACCTCGAAATTGATCAGCAGGCCAGATGTGCGGCCCCGCCCTTCCTCCGGGATCGTCTCATGATCGCCCTGGACGATGCCGAGGTTGACGCGGCGATCTTCGGCTGAGCGCAGATGCACGTACCAGTAGGCCTCAAACAGCGGCTTGAAGCCGAAATGCGCAACATAAAAGGCTGCCGTGCCGGCAACGTCGCTCGTCATCAGCACCGGATAATAGCTCGTCGTCCTCATCTTTCCTTCTCCCGGCAAATAACATACAGTCTGCATGTAAATGGCAATAACATACAGGCTGCATGTATGCAACAAGGATCCGCTCGTCGCTCCAACCGTGATCGCACCGAGGCGACACGCGCTGAGCTCATCGCCGCGGCTCGCAAACTGTTCACCGAAAAGTCCTATGCCGAGACCGGCACACCCGAGATCGTCGCCGCTGCCGGCGTCACGCGCGGCGCGCTCTATCATCACTTTGCCGACAAGCAGGCGTTGTTTGCCGCTGTGGTCGAACAGGAGGCGCAAGCCGTCTCGGAAGAGATCGAACGCGCGTCGCCGCCTTCGCTATTTGCCCGCGATGCGCTGATTGCCGGCTCGGATGCCTATCTGGCTGCCATGCGTGCGCCCGGCCGTACGCGGCTCTTGCTGCTTGACGGCCCGGCCGTGCTCGGCCGCGCCGCCATGGATGCGATCGACAATCGCCATGGCAACCGTTCGCTGCGCGACGGCCTTGTTGCCGCGATGCGCTCGCACTCCATGACGAGACTGCCTGTGGAAGCACTGACCGCTTTGCTCGCAGCCGCCTTCGACCGCGCAGCGCTCGCAATCGAAACTGGAGCATCGATCGAGGACTATCGCGCCGTTCTCATGGCGCTGATCGACGGCCTGTCTCCGGCTCCTCCTCAGGTATCTCACCCGGTTCGAACTCGTTGAAACAGCCTAGCTGGCGCTTGAACTGGTCGATCAGCCAGGCGGCCGCCGGTTTCGGGCTGCGATCGGCGCGGTGCATGGCATAGAGCGGCGAGCGGACTTCGCTGTAAGGCTCGAGATCGAGTTCGACGAGCCGCCCGGTCGCCAGATCATCGGCGATGAGCCATCGCGGCAGCCCGCCCCAGCCCAGCCCCTCGCGCATCAGCACGTGCTTGGTGCGCACATCCGTCAGCCGCCAGGTGCGGTAGGCGAAGACGCCATAGTCACGCCCGCGCGTACGCTCGGACTGGTCCGAGACGACCAGTTGGATGTGTTCGCGGACATCCTCTAGCGCCACTGGTCTCGGCAGCAGCGCCAGAGGGTGATCAGGCGCTGCGGCTGGCACCAGGGAGAAGAAGCCGATGCGAAGCAGATTCACGTCCGTCTCACCCAGAAGCCCCCCGATGCCGAGATCGGCCTGTCCGCCGACAACATGATCGAGGATAAGGCCAAGCGAGCCGATATGCAGACGCAGCGTCACGGCCGGGAACTGCGCCTCGAATGCCTTTAGCACCCGAACCAGCACCGGCGACGGTAGCGTCACGTCGACCGACAGCGTCACTTCCGCCTCCAATCCCTGCCGGTATCCGTCGACACGCGAGCGGATGCGTTGCAGCACGCCGACCATGCGCCGCGCATCTTCCAGCGTCGCCTTGCCGACATCGGTCAGTTGCGGTTCACGCGTGCCCTCGCGCTCGAACAGCTTCAGCCCGAGCTGCGCTTCGAGGTTGGCGATGGCGTAGCTGATCACCGATTGCGCGCGATTCAATTTGCGCCCGGCGGCCGAGAAGCTGCCGGTCTCGGCCACCGCAACCAGGATCTGCAGTTGGTCAAGCGTCGGGTTCGGTTGCATCGTTCAATCCACATTTTAGATGGATAATATACAAAATATACCAGTTTTTCAAATGGGTCTGCGCACACATATCTGCCGGGAGATTTTGATCCAACCCTGGAGACCCCATTATGTCCATCCTTCTTGTCACATCGAGCCCGCGCGGCGCTGCCTCACACTCGACCCGTATTGCTACTGAATTCGCCGAAAAGCTTGTTGCCGCCGATCCGTCGAACACGCTTGTCGTGCGCGACCTCGTCGCCAATCCGTTGCCGCACATCGATGCCGATTATGCGACCGGCATCTACACGCCGGCCGAAGCGCGCACCTCGCGCCAGGCCGAAGTCGTTGGCGTCTCCGATGTCGTGCTGGATGAACTGTTCGCCGCCGATTCGGTGATTCTCGCCACCGGCTTCATCAACTTCAACATCTCCTCGACGCTGAAGTCCTGGGTCGATCACATTGCCCGTTCCGGCAAGAGCTTTGCCTATGGCGAGAACGGCCCCAAGGGCCTCGTCACCGGCAAGAAGGTCTACATCGTGCTGGCTTCGGGCGGCATCTATTCCGAAGGTGCGGCCGTGCAGTTCGATCACGCCATTCCCTACCTGCGCAGCGTGCTTGGCTTCCTCGGCATGACCGATCTCGAGGTCATCCGCATCGAAGGAGTCGGTATGGGCGCCGATGCGGTGGCAGCAGCGCTGGCCAAGGCCTCGACCAAGGTCGACGCCATTGTGGCCGCGACCGGTAATGCCGAGCGCGTCGCCACCGCGGCGTAAAGCGTCAGGATCGTCTGAATTGTACAAGGGCAGGCGCCCGGCGCCTGCCCTTGTTGTCGTTGGCGACAACCTATTGTGGTGGGCCACACAACCGCCATTGGTTATTCCGCTTGTCTGCGCTATCGGTCGCGGATGTTCCTTTCCGTTGCCACAACGCACCGTCCGGCCACCGATCTCGGCTTCTTGCTGCACAAGCATCCGGATCGCCTGCACGAGACCGACCTGTCTTTCGGCAAGGCGTGGCTGTTCTATCCCGAGGCAACCGAAGAGCGTTGCGAGGCTGCACTCCTGCTCGACGTCGACCCGGTGGGACTGGTGCGAGGCAAGGGCCAGTCAGAAGGCTTGCTAGACCAATTTGTGAACGACCGGCCTTACGCTGCATCATCCTTCCTGTCGGTGGCGCTGAACAAAATGCTGCGGACGGCGATGACCGGTATATCGAAGGAGCGCCAGGAACTAGCCGACAGCGAACTGCCGCTGGAAGCCGTGGTCACGCCACTGCCAACGCGCGGCGGTGAGGTTCTGGTTCGAAGTTTGTTCGAACCCTTGGGCTGGACAGTCGATCTGACGCCAATCGAAGGAATCGGGGGTGCTGCGGGCGAGCCCCGATACGGCCATCTGAAGCTGACCGGCACGGGCTGGCTCAGCGCCTTGTTGAACCACCTCTATGTGCTGATCCCGGTGATGGACGATGCCAAGCATTACTGGGTCGGCGAAGCAGAGATCGACAAGCTGCTGTCCAAAGGCGAAGGCTGGCTGGAAAACCATCCGGCCAAAGACCTGATCGTGCGCCGCTATCTGGGCAATCGCCGGGCTTTGGCCCGCATCGCCCTGGAGCGGCTGGCTCCCGAGACGGCTGGCGAGGCACAACCTGCCGAGCCGCGCGTTACGCCCGAGGAAGCGCTGGAGACGCCTATCCGGCTCAACGATCTGCGCATGGACGCAGTTGTCCACGCCATTCGGGCGACGCGAGGAACCACGGTTGCGGACCTGGGATGCGGTGAAGGCAAGCTGCTCGACAGGCTGGTGCGCGAGCGATGGATTCACAAGCTGTTCGGTCTGGATCCGGCGGCGCGCGAACTGGAATGGGCCGCAAAGCGTCTCAAGCTGAACGAATTAGGCGGGCCGCCCGAGGGCCGGGTCACGCTGCTGCATGGATCGCTGACCTACCGCGACAGCCGTTGGGCCGCAGCCGACGTCGCCGTTCTGGTCGAGGTCATCGAGCATCTCGACGAGGACAGGCTGCCCCTGGTCGAACGCATCGTTTTCGGTGAGACGGCGCCCAAATCCGTCATCGTGACCACTCCGAATGCGGACTACAACGCTCTGTTTCCAAGACTGGTCCCTGGCGCATTTCGCCATCCCGATCACCGTTTCGAATGGAGCCGGGCTCAGTTCCAAGCCTGGGCGGCCAAAATCGGCGAGATCTATGGCTATGCAGCCACCTTCAGCGGTATCGGAGCCGAGGACCCGACCCTCGGCGCCCCCACACAGATGGCGGTGTTCACCCGATGAGAGAACCTGATAAGACCAACCTCACCATTCCTGACTTCGCCCTCGTCGTGCTGATCGGCTCGACCGGATCGGGCAAGTCGACTTTCGCCACCAAGCATTTCCTGACGACCGAGATTATCTCCTCGGACCAGTGCCGGGCGCTGATCTCCGACGACGAAACCGACCAGGACGTCTCTGCGGATGCCTTCGATCTGGTTCGCGAAATAGCCGGCAAGCGGCTCAAACACCGCAGGCTGGCCGTCATCGATGCCACCAATGTGCGAGCCGCCGACCGCAAGCCCTGGATTGAGCTGGCGCGCAAGTGGCACGCTTTGCCCGTCGCCGTGGTCCTCGATCCAGGCGTCGAGGTGTGCGTCGCACGCAATGCGGTGCGAGCCGACCGGCAGTTCGGCGCCGGGGTCGCCCAGCGCATGACAACCGAGGTCCGCAAGGGTCTTGGGGGCCTCCAACGCGAGGGCTTCCGCCAAGTCTGGAAGCTTACCAGCGAGGCCAGCATCGACGCGGCCGAGGTGTCGCGACAGCCGCTGTGGACCGATAAGCGCGACGACCATGGCCCGTTCGATATCATTGGCGACATCCACGGCTGTTCGGATGAGCTTCATATCCTGCTCGCTCGACTGGGCTACAGCGTCGCCTGGTCTGAGCATCAGGGCGACCGAATGGTCACCGTGGTTCCACCAGAGGGCCGCAAGATCGTCTTTGTCGGCGACCTCGTCGATCGCGGCCCCAACTCGCCCGACGTGCTGCGCATTGCCATGAGCATGGTCGCGGCTGGAACGGCTTACTGTGTCCAGGGCAACCATGAACGCAAACTCAGCCGCTGGCTAGAAGGCCGCAAGGTCACTGTCGCTCACGGCCTCCAGCAGACTCTTGATCAGCTAAATGCACAGGACCGAGGCCTGCGCGAGGCGCTGCCGGCCTTTCTCGACGGCCTGCGCAGCCATGTCTGGCTCGATCGCGGAGGCCTCGCCGTCGCCCATGCCGGCCTCAAGGAAGGGATGATCGGACGCGGTTCCGGCGCTGTGCGCGAGTTCGCTCTGTACGGCGAGACCACAGGCGAGACCGACGAATTCGGGCTGCCCGTCCGTGCCGACTGGGCTGCGGCCTATCGTGGCAAGACGGCCATTATCTATGGACATACGCCCACGCTATCGGCCGAATGGGTCAACAACACCCTGTGCATCGACACCGGATGCGTATTCGGCGGCAAGCTGACGGCCTTGCGCTGGCCGGAACGCGAACTGGTCGAGGTGCCGGCAATCGAGACCTGGTCGGAGCCGATACGTCCGCTGGGCGGGTCCGGTCCCGGTAAATCGGCACAGGCCGACGCCGACGGCGTGCTCGATTATCAGGATGTCTCCGGTCGCCGTTGGATCGAGACCGGACTGAGGGGCCGGATTGTCGTGGCCGAGGAGAACGCGTCGGCAGCACTGGAGGTGATGAGCCGCTTCGCGCTCTCGCCGCAATGGCTGATCTATCTGCCGCCGACCATGTCGCCGTCCGAGACCAGCAGCCAGGACGGCTGGCTGGAACGTCCGGAGGATGCCTTCGCTTACTTCCGCGAGCGCGGCGTTGCGCAGATCGTGTGCGAGGAGAAGCACATGGGTTCGCGGGCAGTGATCGCGCTCTGCCGGAACGCGCAGGCGGCACGCAGCCGCTTCGGGGTCCCTGGCGACGAAACCGGCGCAATCTGGACCCGCACCGGACGCTCCTTTTTCAACGACAGTGCCATGACGGAGGGCCTGCTCGCCCGTCTCCGCGCCGAGGTCGACACGGCGGATCTGTGGAAGGAATTGAACAGCGACTGGCTGCTGCTGGACGCCGAGATAATGCCTTGGTCGGCCAAGGCCGGCAGTCTGATCGAAAGCCAGTATGCGCCTGTGGCCACATCCTCTGCCGCCGGTCTCAAGGCCAGCAGCGAGGCGCTGGCCCGTGCGATGGCGCGCGGCGTCGATGCAGCCGGCCTGAACGCACGCCTTGAAGACCGGGCCGTCCGCGCAGCCAAATACGCCACCGCCTGGGCGCCCTACGTATGGCCAGTTTCGGGCGTCGAGGACCTTAAGGCCGCGCCTTTCCACCTGCTGGCCAGCGAGGGACGTGTTTGGTTTGACCAGGACCATGTCTGGCACATGTCGCTCGCGGACCGTCTGGCTGCCCGTGGCGGCGTGGTCACGCCGACTCGATGGCGTATGGTTGACCTCGCCGACGGCAGCGCGTGTGCCGAGGCCGTCGCCTGGTGGGAAGCACTGACCGGCTCAGGCGGCGAAGGCATGGTGGTCAAACCACGCGACTTCGTCAGCCGTGGCGAGAAGGGGCTCATCCAGCCGGCGCTGAAGGTCCGCGGCCCGGAATATTTGCGCATCATCTATGGTCCCGAATATGATGCACCCGACAATCTCATCCGCCTCCGAGAACGCGGCCTGGCCGGCAAGCGCAGCCTGGCGTTCCGGGAGTTCGCGCTTGGCCACGAAGCGCTAACGCGATTTGTCGCCAAGCAGCCGCTACGCCGGGTTCACGAGTGTGTCTTCGCCGTGCTGGCGTTGGAAAGCGAGCCAATCGACCCAAGGCTGTAGTAGCCGATCTATCCGAAGATCTTTTCGCCTTGCTCGTCGACCAGCTGGATGCCCTTTTTGATCGAGATGTCGACAGCGTCATCAAGCCCGGCAAAGCGGTCGGCGCGGATGAATTTGTGCTCTTTCATCACGCCGTCGATCTCCTTCGAAACCACGCCGCAGGTCTGGTACTGGCCCTCCGCCTTGTAGGGCGTGGCGCTGATCAAAAATCCCTTGTGCTCGATCTGCTTTACAGGCGCCGCTGTCTTTGGCTCGGCGGCTTCGTTGCCTCCGCCGAAAAGACGCTTCAGAAAAGACATGGGGTATCCTCCAACGGCAATCATCCTGCACCACATAGCGCGACGCAGGATGATTTTCAGTACCGGTCCTTGGCTGGACCGGCAAGGGCCGCCTGCGGCCTGCCGTTAGAGGTCAGTCGCGCGTCAGCGCTTCCAGGGCTTCCGCGGCAGCTTCCAATATGCTGATTGCCTCGGCCTGCTTTGCTTCAGGCGCATCGACGATCTCGCCGAGCGCGGCGCGTAGCCGGTGGCGCACGGCGCGAAACTCGTCGCGCTTTTCCGAGCGGCCGCGGCCGCGCCGGCCACCGTCGCCGTCATCGTTCCAGCCGAACCAGTCGCGCGCCTTGGCCATCTTGCGGCCGAAGCGCTCGAGATGTTCGAGCACGTGGTCGATCATCTCGCGATTTTCGTTGAGGTGCGCCTGCCCAGCCTCGGTGATTGAAAACACCTTCTTGTTGCCTTCCGCCGCAGAAACGGCGTAGCCGGCCTCCTCCAGGAAGGTCAGCGTCGGATAGACCACGCCGGGGCTCGGGCTGTAGACGCCGCTGGTGCGCTCCTCCAGCGCCTTGATGATGTCGTAGCCGTGCCGCGGCGCCTCGGCCAGCAGTGACAGCGTGATCAGCTTGAGATCGCCGTCGGCCAGCATGCGGCCGGCGCGGAACATGTCGCCCGGCCCGCCGCGTCCGCCGCCTCTCATGCCATGCCCGAACGGGCCAAAGCCGCCGCCACGTCCGCCGAACTTGCCGGCCATATGCATGAAGACGCGCTCGGCGCGTTCGCCGAAACGATGATGGCTGAAATGATTGTCTTTGTGCATTGTCTGCTCCTTGAGTTATGTCTTACGATATATCTCAACTAAGTGCCCGCCACGGCCGAGTCAAGATATATCTTACGATGTATCTGAAAATGGCACCAGCAGGATTGATCTCGCCAGCGAGGGCAGCTAGATGGTGCATGAGGGCCGAAGGCCGCTCCGTAAGCGTCTGACGTGAAGCAACGCATCCACCCCGGTCGTTCCGAGCAGTTACGCCGACAATACCGGCGAATGGGTGCAAGGCGACGAACCGGATGCTTCAGGGAAATCCAAATGACCATGAAAACCCCGCGCAGCAGGCTGCCTGTGCGCTATGCCGCCGTGCTCGGCCCGCTGGTGCTGTCGTTGCTGACGACGTTCATCGTGTCGTTCATCTCGACACTGAAAAGCCTTGGCTTCCAGCCCGACATGTGGCCACTTGGCTGACGGCTTGAGGCCTGTCCTGGCTGGCCGACGCTGCTGCTGGTGCTGCCGGCGGTGCGCCGCATCGTTGGCTGGCTTTGCGAGCCCGTGGCTCGATAGCAGGGCACGCGAAAGGCCCGGAAACAATCTCCGGACGTTTCGGTGCGGAGCGAATAATACCCGTTACCAGCGGCCTTTGCGCCGGTTCCAGGCATAGAGCAGATCGGCAAAGCGATCATAGCCATAGCGCGTCAACGGCAGTGCGCCGGGATTGCCGAACAGCGTTGCGAGCCAGGCTTCGCCGGGCGTCGTGCGCCATACAGCAATGGCAACATCGGCGCCGACCAGCAATTTGCCGTCGGCGTCGATCGCATGCAGCCGGCGCCGGATGTCCTCCAGGCCGATGCCGTACCCGGCCAGCGCCGCCGGTTCGGCATTGATGTCGCGAAATTCGATCCGCCCGGCCTTGACCGCCCCGATCAGCCGCCGCTTCTGCCGGCGGATGCCGGTATCGCAGACCGGACAGCGCGTATTGTACCAGACAGTCAGCAGAGGCTTGCTCATGTTTCGAAACGGCACCAGAGGACACGCACGGATTATCCGAGAAATGCCGTTGCGCCGCAACGTGACACGATACCGGCGGAATGGCCGGCTTCGCTGATCCAGGTCGCCCAAAGGGTATGCAGCGGTTTTACGATAACGACATGCATAAAAAGAAGAGCCTAAAGCGCGTCGCAAAGGCCGTTCAGCGCGACGCGCTTCAGGCGCCGCGGCTCAGCCGAGCGAGGTGATGATCTCGCGATAGGCATCCTCCGGGAAAGCCTTGAGCGTCCGAGTCCTGACGTTGCCAGCCGTCGCCAGCATTAACGAGAAACGAGCCAGGACGGCATCATCGGGCGCTTCGAGCACGGCCACCATGTCGCAATCCCCCATGGTGAGATAAAATGCCTTAAAGGACCCGCCCATGTCTCCCAGCAGCTTCTTGGCGGCATCGAGCCGCTTCGGCGATTCGCGCACGTTTTTGGCGCCTTGCTCCGTCCAGTTGATCAGCACGATGTAAGTTGTCATGGCACACCTCCCTCCGGTGCCACGGAGCACGGCGTCCAACTGCCGGGGCGGGCATCCGGGTTTGTCGCCCAGAGAATGCGTCCGTCGCGGAATTATCCTCTCGTAGGGCGCGACCCGCAAGAGCGGCGCGTCCAATCGTGATCGCCTGTGTCCAAACGGAAAAGGGCGCCACCGGCGCCCTTTAAACTGCTTATCCGTCACCCGGCCTCAGCTGTCGAGGAAGCTTCTGAGCTTGCGCGACCGGCTCGGGTGCTTGAGCTTGCGCAGCGCCTTGGCTTCGATCTGGCGGATGCGCTCGCGGGTGACCGAGAACTGCTGGCCGACCTCTTCAAGCGTGTGGTCGGTGTTCATGCCGATGCCGAAGCGCATTCTGAGCACGCGCTCTTCGCGCGGCGTCAGCGAGGCCAGCACGCGCGTCGTCGTCTCGCGCAAATTGGCCTGGATCGCCGCGTCGATCGGCAGAATCGCCATCTTGTCCTCGATGAAGTCGCCCAGATGCGAATCCTCCTCGTCGCCGACCGGCGTTTCGAGCGAGATCGGCTCCTTGGCGATCTTCAGCACCTTGCGCACTTTTTCCAGCGGCATGGCGAGCTTTTCCGCCAGTTCTTCCGGCGTCGGCTCACGGCCGATCTCATGCAGCATCTGGCGCGAGGTGCGCACGATCTTGTTGATCGTTTCGATCATGTGCACCGGAATGCGGATGGTGCGCGCCTGGTCGGCGATCGAACGGGTGATCGCCTGCCGGATCCACCACGTCGCGTAGGTCGAGAACTTGTAGCCGCGGCGGTATTCGAATTTGTCGACCGCCTTCATCAGGCCGATATTGCCTTCCTGGATCAGGTCGAGGAACTGCAGGCCGCGATTGGTATATTTCTTGGCGATGGAGATGACGAGGCGCAGATTGGCCTCGACCATTTCCTTCTTGGCGATCGCGGCTTCGCGCTCGCCCTTCTGCACCTGGTTGACGATCTTGCGAAATTCCTGGATCGAAATCGCCGTCTCGGTGGCGAGGTTCTGGATCTCGGCGCGCAGGTCGCGGATGGCGTCCTTCTCGTTCTTGGTGAATTCCTTCCAGCCGCGCGAGGTTAGATTGCCGATCGAGCGCGTCCAGTTGGGATCGAGCTCCGAGCCCTGATATTCCTTGAGGAATTCCTCGCGGCGCACGCCATAGCTTTCGGCCAGCCTGAGCAGCTTGCCTTCGTTCTGCACCAGGCGCTTGTTGATGTCGTAGAGCTGCTCGACCAGTGCCTCGATGCGCGCCGTGTTCAAGGACAGCGACTTCACCGCCTTGATCAGCTGGTCCTTCAATTCCTTCAGCCGGCGGTCCTGGCTGGGCGACAGCGTGCCCGCGGCAGCCAGCCGGTTCTCGACCTGCTGGTCCTGCAGCTTGCGCAGTTTCTTGTAGGTGTCGGCAATGACGTCGAGCGTCTCCATCACCTGCGGGCGCAGTTCCGCTTCCATGGCCGCCAGCGACAGGCTCGCCTCGTCATCGTCTTCCTCGTCGTCGTCCACCAGGCCACGCGTGTCGCCGCCGACATTGGTGATGTCGTCCTCGTCCTCGCGCGAACGGCGCGACTTTTCCTCGGTCTTGGCTTCCTCGATACGCTCGACAACCGGCGCCTGCTTGGCCTCCGGCCCGGCATAGGTCGCTTCAAGGTCGATGATCTCGCGCAGCAGGATCTTCGATTCGTTGAGCTCGTCACGCCAGATGATGATGGCCTGGAAAGTCAGCGGGCTTTCGCACAGGCCCGCGATCATCGTCTCGCGGCCGGCCTCGATGCGCTTGGCGATCGCGATTTCGCCCTCGCGCGACAGAAGCTCGACTGAGCCCATCTCGCGCAGATACATGCGGACCGGATCGTCGGTGCGGTCGGTCGGCTCTTTCTTGGTCGTGGTGGCGGCGACGGCGGTGCCGGTCTGCTCGGCCAGCTCGTTGGCGTCTTCCTCGGCGTCAGCGGCGGTGTCGGCGGCTTCGGGCTCCTCGCCCTGCTCGTCGTCCTCGACCACGTTGATGCCCATGTCGGAAAGCATGGCCATCGTGTCCTCGATCTGCTCGGAGGTCACTTCCTCCGAGGGCAGCACCGAATTCAGCTCGTCCATGGTGACATAACCGCGCTTCTTGGCGGCCTTGATCATCTTCTTGACAGCATCGTCGGAAAGGTCGAGCAGAGGGCCATCGGTCGCGGCCTCGCGTTCGGTCTCGACTTCTTCCTTTTCTTTTGTCGCCATAGTCTTTATTTTCTCCAAGCGGCTGAGTATCAAAGCCGCGTAAGCTGCCGGTCCGGTCAAATTGGATGCGCTCTTTCCAGAACGCGCTTTACCGGGCCAGTAACTGCATCTCTCGTTAAGTCCAGATTAACCCTGATATCTGTGGCAAGCTGACTGCCTGTCCAGTGATCAGTACCTTACATCGCTGCATTCCCGTCGATGCCGGGGCGGGTTAACGTTTCGAATCGACCTGATTCCGCCATTCTGCCGGAAGGTCAAGCGCCTCTCGCATGATTCGCATGAAAAAAGCGAATCAATTACCCGACTTAGAGCACCGCACGCTTGATTCAACGCGCAAGCACGTCCTTACATTTCAGTCTTCTGGAGGCTTCAATCTAAACGCGCCCAGCTCTGCCCGACGATACGCCAAACCCTTCGATCAGCGCTTCCGTTGCCTGCACATCACGAAATTGCGCCTGGATTTCGACCAGGTGCCGGTAATTTTCGTCCGTGGGATCGCTGGCGAGCGCTGCTTCCGCCTGCTTCAGCTCCTTATGTAAGGTGCGCGCGCTGCGCTGCAAGTGGAGAGCTTGGCTGAACGCATCGCGAGCATCGTCGAGCGCTGCCGTTTCCAGCGCCGGCCATTGCCGCGCACGCTTGATCAGCGCCACCGCGCGCTGCCAGATCTCACCGCAGCCGGCCCGCTCGATCGTCGCGATTACAGCCTCGCGGTTGTTGGCCATATCGTGCGCCATGGCGTCGAGGATGGCCGCATGCAGCCGCTTCAGATCGGAATTGGCGAGATCGAGGAACTCGACATGGGCGAAATTCTCGTCGATCAGCACGGGATGGTTGACGAGGGCCGCAATGATCGTCGCCTCGCGCACCGACATGCCCTCGCCGCCGCGTTTGACCAGCGCCGAGCGGCCGAGGCTTTCGGTGATCGCGGTGCGCCCACCGGCATTGCCGCCACGTGCAAACTGTCCGCCGGGTGCTGAGACCCTGCCCGGGAAGCGCTCACCGGGCCGTCCGTCCTGACGTCCCTGGCGTCCGCGCTGGGCACCGAAGAAGCTCTGCACGCGCTCGCGCATTTCCTGTTGGTAGTGATAACGAAGGCTCTCGTCGCGGATGCGGCTGGTCAGTTCGCGTAGCGTCTTTTCGAGCTCCGCCCGCCGTTCCGGCGTGTCGAAGATGCCGCCGGCGGTCTCGCGCATCCACAAGAGGTCGGCCAGCGGCCGTGCCTCGGAAAGCACGGCGCGGAACGCATCCGGCCCGTCACCCTTGACCAGATCGTCGGGATCCTTGCCCTCCGGCAGCAGGGCGAATCGCACGGAGCGGCCTGCCTGGACCGCCGGCAGCGCCATGTCGGCGGCGCGCCACGCTGCCTTCAACCCGGCCTGGTCGCCGTCGAAGCACAGCACCGGCTCGCCAGCCATGCGCCATAGAAGTTCGAGCTGGTTTTCAGTCAACGCGGTGCCGAGCGGCGCCACCACGTTTTCGAAGCCGGCCTGCGCCAGCGCGATCACATCCATGTAGCCCTCTACGGCAATGACCGTGCCGCCCTTGGCCAGCGCCCCCTTTCCGAGCGCTTGGCGCGCACGGGCGAAATTGTAGAGCACGTTGCCTTTGTGGAAGAGCTCCGTATCGGGCGAGTTCATGTATTTGGCCGGCGCATCCGGCGCCAGTGCCCGCCCGCCGAAGGCGATGATCTTGCCCCTGGAATCCGGGATCGGGAACATGATGCGGTCGCGGAACCAATCGTAGGAAACCGGGACGTCGTCGCCATGGCGCACCAGCCCGCACGCCTCGATGTCGGCCTTGGGGACACCCTTGGCGGCAAGATGCTCCTTCAGCGCATTGCGGCTGTCGGGGGCATAGCCGAGGCGGAAAGACTGCTGCGTCGCCGGTGTCAGCCCCCGGTCGCGCAGATAGGCGCGGGCCTTTGCCCCTTCCGGTCCCTGCAGCCGTTCCTGGAAGAACGCCGTCGCCATCTCCATGACGTCAGTCAGGCTGGCGCGTTCCTTTTCGCGCCGCTCCTCCTGGGCATCGCGAACCGGCATCGGCACGCCGGCCATGTCGGCGATCTTCTCGACCGCTTCAGGAAAGTTCATCCCGTCAAGTTCGGTCAGGAACTTGAAATGGTCGCCCGAAACCGAGCAGCCGAAGCAATGGTAGCGGCCCTTCTTGTCCTCGCAGTGGAAGGACGGGCTCTTCTCGCCATGGAAGGGACAGCACGCCCAATAGTCGCCGCGCGGCGCGTTAGTCTTCTTCCTGTCCCACGCGACGCGCTGGCCGATCACCGAAGAAATCGGCACGCGGTCGCGGATCTCGTCGAGGAAAGCAGGCGGAAAGCGCATGGGGGACAGCTCGTTTGGCCTCCATATAATCACGCCGGCGAAGCCCGACGACTCCTAATGCGGAACCATACCCGGTTTTCACAGGGCCAAGGGGTCCAGGCGCCTGACGTTGCGTGGCTGCCACACCGCGGCGGGAATAGTCTCAAGCTTACCTGACCCGTGGCTTCAAGATTGACTTTGCATGAACTCGCCAATCTAGATGATCATAAGCAAAGGCGACTCGTCCGGAATTCAGCGCCCGTAGAGAGCAGGCCCGCCGGTCGGGGGATTTTGGGGGACGGGGTGACCGTAGCTCTGGATGCGCATGTCACCATGCGGCTGCGGCGTTTGCCGTTGTCCGCACTTTCCTTTCTGTTGTCGTCGATTTTTCTGCTTTTGTTCGCAACGCTGAGGCGCGCCCTCGCCGCCATTCTCGTGCTCGTGCTCGTGCCGACCGCGGCGTTCGCGCTGCCGACGGTGACCATCAACCAGGCAGCGGGCCAGAGCGATCCGGCGGGTTCGTCACCAATTCGGTTCGACGTGGTCTTCAGCGAGCCGGTGACCGGCTTCAATGGCAGCGACGTCGATCTTTCCGGCACCGCCGGCGCCACCACCGCGTCCGTTACCGGCTCCGGCAGCTCCTACAGCGTTTTGGTCAGCGGCATGACGGGTTCAGGTTCCGTCGTGGCCACAATACCGGCCGGCGTGGCAACCAACGCCAGCGTTGATCCGAACGAGCCCTCGACCAGCACCGACAATACCGTCACCTACAATCTGCCGCCGCCACCGCCGCTGACAGTGACCATCAACCAGGCTGCCGGCCAGAGCGATCCGACCGGTTCCTCACCAATTCGGTTCGACGTGGTCTTCAGCGAGCCGGTGACCGGCTTCAATGGCAGCGACGTCGATCTTTCCGGCACCGCCGGCGCCACCACCGCGTCCGTTACCGGCTCCGGCAGCTCCTACAGCGTTGTGGTCAGCGGCATGACGGGTTCGGGGTCCGTCGTGGCCACAATACCGGCCGGCGTGGCGACCAACGCCGCCGTCGATCCGAACGAGCCCTCGACCAGCACCGACAATACCGTCACCTACAATCTGCCGCCACCGCCGCTGACAGTGACCATCAACCAGGCTGCCGGCCAGAGCGATCCGACCGGTTCGTCGCCAATCCTCTTCGACGTGGTCTTCAGCGAGCCGGTGACCGGCTTCAGCGGCAGCGACGTTGTGCTTTCCGGCACCGCCGGCGCCACCATCGCTGTCGTCACCGGCTCCGGCAGCACTTTCAGCGTCGCGGTCAGCAGCATGACGGGTTCAGGGTCCGTCGTGGCCACAATACCGGCCGGCGTGGCAACCAATGCCGCCGTCGATGCGAACGAAGCCTCGACCAGCACCGACAACACGGTCACCTTTACACCGCCCGTGATCACGGTCTCGCCGCCGTCATTGCCCAGTCCGGTCTACAACCAGGCCTATTCGCAGCAGCTGACGGCCAGCGGCGGTATGACGCCCTACACTTTCGCGCTGACGTCCGGAACCCTCCCGTCGGGCATCAGCTTCGACGCGGCCGGTCTGCTCTCCGGAATCCCGACTAATACCGGCACGTTCAACCTGGTCGTGGCGGCAACCGACGCAAACGGTTTCATCGGTTCGAAATCCTACACGCTGATCATTGCCGAGCCGACCGTCGAGCTGACGCCGGCATCCTTGCCAAACCCCGTATACAACCGGGCCTATTCGCAACAGCTTGCGGCCAGCGGCGGCGCGGTGCCTTATACTTTCGCGCTGACGTCCGGAACCCTCCCGTCGGGCATCAGCTTCGACGCGACCGGTCTGCTCTCCGGTACCCCGACCAATACCGGCACATTCGACTTCACCGCAGTTGCAACCGATCAGAATGGGAAATCCGGTTCCAAGGCCTATTCGGTGACCATCGACAAGCTTGGCACCACCACCTTGGTCGTTTCCAGCCTCAATCCTTCCAATCAGGGCGATCAGGTCACTTTCACGGCAACGGTTTCGGCTCCCGGCAACCCGCCGCCGGCCGGAACGGTCACCTTCAGTGTCGACGGCTCGCCCGCCGCTACGGTCGCGCTCGCCGGCGGTACCGCCGCCCTGACGACGTCCGCCCTCCCGGTCGGCACCCGTCAGGTCGTCGCGACCTACAATGGCGACGCGAACAACGCGACAAGCACCTCCAGCGCGCTCGCCCAGGAAGTCCACGCCCTGGGCTCCATCACCATCCGCCAGACCACCGACAGCGGCGACGGCTCCTTCGGCTTCTCCTCGCCGGCGCCCGGCCTCAACTTCACCATCGCCACCAGCAGCGGCTCCGGCGACGGACCGGCCGTTTCGCTGCCGACCGGCTCCTACAGCATCACCGCCGCCGACATGACCGCCGCCGGCTTCGCCTTGACCTCGATCAGTTGCAACGATGGCGATTCCGTCGGCAATGTGGCGAACCGCACGGCTGTGATCAACATGGCGCCCGGCGAAAGCGTCGTCTGCACGTTCGCCAGCACCAATTCACGCGAAAATACCACGGCGCTCATCAAGGAATTCATGGAGACACGCGCCAGCCTCATCCTGGAGAACCAGCCCGACATCCAGCGCCGCATCGACCGGCTCGACGGCGTCGCCGGCGGCGGCAGCCCAGTGGCCACCCTGCTCGCGTACCTGCCCGGCATGGCCGACACCAACTCGGTCAATGTCAGCGCAAGCCTTGCCTCCATGCGGCGGCTTGGCGGGGAAGATGCCAACAGCCTGTTCGACATCTGGTTCGAAGGCACTTACAGCCGCTTCGACATCAATGACCAAGACGGCAAATTCGCCCTCGCAACCTTCGGCGCCGACTATCTGGTCAGCCGCAATCTGCTTGTTGGCGCCTTCGTCCAGATCGATCGTACCGACGGCTTCACCGGCAGCGGCGGCGGAACCGCCGAGGGCACCGGCTGGATCGCCGGGCCTTATTTGACCGCTCGGCTGACGGACAATCTGTATTTCGATTTGCTCGCCGGAGCTGGAACATCCTCGAACAGCGTCAGCCCCATGGATACCTACACCGACGGCTTCGACGCCAGCCGTTGGCTGGTCAGCGCCACGCTGCAAGGGGAATGGCAATATGACGCCTGGACCTTCTCGCCGCGGGCGCGCTTCTCCTATTTCGAGGAAAAATCGGGAGCCTATGTCGACGGCCTGAACGTCCCCATTCCCTCCGTCACCGCCGGCCTCGGCCAGATCGCCTTCGGCCCCGGCGTTTCCTATCGCCATGTCACGGATGACGACGTTACCTTCGACTTTAACCTGCGGCTCGACGGCGTCTTCGACATAAGCGACACAGCGACCGAAAGCGGCGCCGACAATTTCCATGGCCGCGTCGGAGCCGGCGTCGATACCCGCATGCCGGGCGGCATGCGTCTCGGCCTCTCCACCAGCTATGGCGGCATCGGCTCCGATTCGGCGAAGTATTTCAGCGGAACCGTGAAACTTTCGGCCGCGCTGAATTAGGATCAAGATGGACCAATGAAAAAAGGCGGCCTTGGCGGGCCGCCTCTCTTTCATTGACCAGCGCCGTGCCGGTCAGACGTTCCGCGGTCACTGCGTGGCGATGGCGCCGAAGATCAAGCCGGAAAGAACGCTGACCAGCAGATAGTCATTGCCAACCCGGATCCATTCCTGCCCGGGACCCGGACGGCGCAGGCCATAGTGGCGATAGTCGCGGATCGGCTGGTGACGCTTCCAGCTGGAATATCTCTGGCCGTTGCGCCAATGGCTGCGCTTCACAACGATCTTCTTCTTCACTAGGACGCGCTTGTTCACGTCGACATGCTTGTTCACGTCGACATGCCTGCCAGGCTTCTGCCAGTCGACCTGGCTGTAGTTCGACTGCGGCGCGTTTGGTGTGTTCAGAGGTGCGGCCTGGCCCTGCCAGGTGGTTGCAGCCAGCATCGAGAAGGCAATGGCGGAAAGAACGATGCGTTTCATGGCGGGTACTCCTTGGTTGTCGATGCCTACGGAATAGAGCCGGAAGGATGAACCGAAACTGAACACCGAGATTACGTTTTCGTAATGATTTCTTACCTTTATAACGACTAATTCAGCGCTATCTTTAAAGCGGGCGTCCGAGAATGGACGCATGACCCGCCGCAACTCCGCAGGCTATGCAACCATTTTGTCAGCCATCCATTTCCGACACGCCCCGTCGCGTGGCAACACGCGTCCGAACCGGGCAAAATTTATTATTCGGCTAAAATAAATCGGAGTAATATCAACCTCTGCAATGTCCACGATTCGCGCCCACTTTTGCCTCTTTGACTTCACCGCGCCCGCGTCGCTGGCACCTGTCGCGTTGCGGGGCCTGGCATGAGTGGCTCGGTCGTCTTGCTGCACCTGGCCGGTGCGGTCGCACTGATGCTGTTTGCCACCCGTCTGGTGAAGACCGGCGTCGAGCGCGCCTATGGCGATGTGCTGCGCCACAAACTGCGCGCCACAATGCGCAATCCGTTCATGGCGGTTCTGGCCGGCTGCGGCCTGGCTGTCGCGCTGCAAAGCTCGACCGCCGTCACCTTGCTGGTCGGCTCGTTCGCCGGCTCCGGTATTGTCAGCGGCATGTCGGGCCAGCTTGCGGTGCGCGGCGCCGAGATCGGCTCGGCACTCGTGGTCAAGCTGCTCACCTTCGATCTGTCGCTGCTGGTGCCGATCTGCCTGGTCGCCGGCACCGTCATGTTCATGGCCACCGAGCGGCGCGACTGGCGCCAGTTCGGCCGCATCCTGGTCGGCATCGGCCTGCTGCTTCTGTCGCTGGAGATGATCGGCCAGGCGTCGGAGCCGCTGCGCCAGAGCACGCTGATGCCGCTCATCGTCGATTACTTCTCCGGCGATCCGGTCACCGCCTATCTTCTGGCGGCGGTGATCACCTGGCTGTTCCATTCCTCGATCGCCGCGGTGCTGCTGATGGTGACGCTGGCCGGCCGCGGCTTCATCCCGCCCGAACTCGGTATCGTGCTGGTGCTGGGTGTCAATCTCGGCTCTTCGATCATCGCGCCGCTTCTAACCCGCAACGCAGAACCCGGCGTTCGTATCGTGCCGATCGGCAATCTCCTGATGCGCGGCATGGGTTCGCTGATCATGCTGATCCTGTTCCTGACGTTCAAACCGCCGGTCGCCTTCTCGGGCAACACGGTGCCCGAGCAGATCGTCAATGCCCACATTGTCTTCAACATCCTGATCCTGATCGCCGGCCTACCGCTGGCGAGCCTGGTCTATCGCGCCTCGGAAAGGATCGTGGCGTTGGGCACCAAGCCCCAGGCCGCCAACGCGCTCGACGTCGTCGAGCTTTCGGCGCTCAACGAAAGTGCGCTCGACGTGCCGAGCCAGGCATTGGCCAACGCCACCCGCGAGGTGGTGCGGGTCTGCGAAACGGTCGAGATCATGCTGAAACGGATCATCGAGCTCTATGAGAGCGCCGATGCCGACAAGATCGGCGCGCTGGCCGCACTCGACGACCGTGTCGACAGGAAGCACGCTGCGATCAAGCTCTATCTGGCCAGGGTCACCAAGAACCCGCTGAGCGAGGACGAGGCGCTGCGTTGCCAGGAACTGATCGGCGCCTGCGTCAAGCTGGAGCAGGTCGGCGACATCATCGTGCGCAACATGCTGGTCCACGTGAAGAAGAAATTCGAGCGTGGGCTGGAGTTCACGCCGGAAGGCTGGCGTGAGCTTTGCGCCTTCCATGCCTTGGTGCTTGCCAATGCCAGGCTTGCCTTCAACGTGCTGGTGTCCCGCGATCCGGAGACCGCTCGCCAGTTGGTGCTGGAAAAGGACCGGCTGCGCGACCGCGAGAAGGAAACCAGCCAGAGCCATTTCGTGCGGCTGCGCGACGGCACCCCCAAGAGCGTCGAGACCAGTTCGATCCATCTCGACACCATTCGCGACCTCAAGCAGATCAACTCGCTGCTCGCCTCGATGGCCTATCCCGTTCTTGAAGAGCGCGGCCTGCTCACCGGTTCGCGGCTGAAGGCCGGATAGATTGCATCCACAGGCCGGGAAGCTTCAGAACATCGCCTATGAAAATTGCTGTGGGCCAATGCGCAGAAATTATCTTTGCGCCACCTCCTGTCTGTCGGCTAAAGATCGCCGCATCTACCGGAAGGAAAGTCGATGGACACCCATTCTCGCAGCTTCGCCAAAGCGCTTTCCTGGCGCATCACCGGCACCATCGATACGATGATCATTTCGCTCGTCGTGACCGGAAGCATCAAGCTCGCCGCTGCCATCGGCCTGACCGAGGTCGTCACCAAGTCGCTGCTCTACTACCTTCACGAACGTGCGTGGCTGAAAATTCCTTACGGGAGGAAGGCAGCCGCCTAGCTCTTGCCTCCGCGCGGACGCCTGACCGGCGATCAAGAAAAGCTAAAGCGGCGTCGACAATTTCTGGATTGCCCGCTGCCCTCATCCGTGGTTTGAGGCGACCTTATCTGAGGATCGCCTTTCCGCCATGCTCCCCCTCATTGCCCTGTTCATTGCCGCCTTCGCCTTCGGCACTACCGAATTCGTCATCGCCGGCGTGCTGCCGCAGGTGGCGGAGGGCCTTGGTGTTGCGATCCCGACCGCCGGCTATCTCGTTTCCGGCTATGCCGGCGGCATTGCAGTCGGCGGCCCGCTGCTGGCGCTCGCCACCAAAAGCTTCTCCCGCAAGGCCCTGCTGCTTGGACTGACTGCAGCCTTCACCATCGGCCAGGCCGCCTGTGCGCTGGCGCCCGACTTCGCCTCGATGCTGCTGTTGCGGATAGCGGTGGCCGTCGCGCATGGCGCCTATTTCGGCGTTGCCATGGTGGTGGCCGTCGGCCTCGTGCGCGAAGACCAGCGCGGCATGGCGGTGGCGCTGATCCTGTCCGGCCTCACCGTATCGAACGTAATCGGCGTTCCGGCCGGCACGGCAATCGGCAACATCTGGGGATGGCGTGCGACATTCTGGGTGATGTGCGCGCTCGGTGTGGTGGCCTTCACGGCAGTCGGCGCCCTGCTGCCGCGCAAGACGGGATCGTCGAGCCCGTCGGCGAGCCTTGGAAGCGAGGTCCGTGTGCTCGCACGCCAGCAGGTCTGGACCTCGCTCATTATTATGCTGATGCTGATGATCGGCCAGTTCGGCCTGTTCACCTACATCACGCCGACGCTGCTTGAGGTCACCGGCCTCGACGAGAAATGGATACCTTGGGTGCTCTTGCTCAACGGGGTCGGCGCAACGATCGGCGTCTTTGTCGGCGGGCGGCTCGCCGACTGGAAGCTGATGCCGTCGCTTATCGCCATGCTTTTCCTACAGGCGGCAATGCTCGCCTTGATCTACGCTGTCGGCCCTTACCCGCTGCCGATGGTGATAGCGATCTTCGTCTGGGGCGGCCTCAACTTTGCCATCGGCACTCCGATCCAGACCCGCATCCTGACCTGGACCGCGGACGCCTCCAACCTTGCCTCGTCGCTCATCCCGTCGGGCTTCAATGTCGGCATCGCGCTCGCCGCATCGCTCGGCGCGGCGATGCTCAATGCCGGCTATGGCTATCGCAGCCTGCCGGTGGTTGGCGCGATCGCCATGCTGGTCGCCGTCGCGGTTGCGCTTGCCTCGCATGTCTGGGAATGGCGCAGCCGGGCTGCGCCGCCGCTGCCGGCTGCCGCCGAATAGGGCTACAGATCGATCCGGTAGCGCAGGCTTTCCGCGCCGCCATAGGCGGCGTCCTCGAAGAAACGCCCGACGAGCCGGCCGCCATTGGCCAGAACGACCTTCTGCGAGGGCACATTGTGAGGCTTGCAGGTGATTTCGACGAAGGGCAGGCCAACCGCCCTCGCCTCCACCAGCATCAGCCGCAGCGCCTCGGTCGCATAGCCGCGTCCCCGTTTCCACGGCACCACCGCATAGCCGATGTGGCCGAGCACATGCGACGGCAGCGACGCGGTGCCGTGCTGCCAGCGCAGGCCGATTGAGCCTGCGACTTCCCCGTCCCAGATCCAGCGCCGGAATCCGGGCAGCCGCGGCACCGTCGAACCGTCGGGCAAGGTGATCGGCGGTCCCTTGCCATCGGAATCGTCGAGATCGCCAAGGAAAGTCGCTGGATCCTTTTCGATAGCCGCAAGCTGCTCGCGCGTCGCGTCGAGCAGCCGCACATTGTCCGGCGACCAGCCGCGCTCGAGGGCCGCCTTGTAGGACGGCAGGTGTTCAAACGCCGGTTTGACGAGTTCGATCACGGGCGCGGGCTTTTGGCTGCCGGATTGCGGGCGCGACGGCAAGGGCCTTCGGCGGCTTACTGCAGCAGGCTCTTGACGATGCCGCTCGCCTTGGAGAAATCCATCTGGCCGGCGTATTTTTGCTTGAGCGCCGCCATCACCTTGCCCATATCCTTGACGCCGCTGGCACCGGTCTCGGCGATGGCGGAACGGACGGCGCTTTCCGTCTCGGCCTGACCCAGTTGCGTCGGCAGGAAGTCGCGGATGATGGCCATCTCGTCGCGCTCCTGCGCTGCAAGCTCCGGCCGCTTGCCGTCATCGAACGCCTTGGCCGATTCCTCGCGCTGCTTCACCATCTTGGCCAGGATCTGCAGGATCTCGTCATCGCTCGCCGGCTCCTTGCCGGCGCCGCGATTGGCGATGTCGCGATCATGGATGGCCGCCTGGATCAGCCGCAATGTCGGCAGCCGCCGCTTGTCCTGCGACTTCATCGCGCTCTTCAGGGATTCGGCGACTTTGCCTCGCATGGTGCTTTCTCCTTCGAATGCGGCGGACAATAGTCGTGCCGATAGCTCAAGGCAAACTCGATAGCGTCCGGCAAACCGCTGATATTATTCGACGAAATAAATCTAGGCTCGCACGGCGCGGCATCATTGACCGCCTTGGCGCCTTCCCCTATGTACTGGGCCTTGCATGAATTGAATTCTAGTGCACGTCGCCCAAAAATGCGTAGCGGTTTTGGGCAACGACAGGCACAAGTGAAAACTTAGCGCGCCGAGGCTGTGAGATCGCCGCTTCGCGCCTTTTGTTGCGCCGACTGAGGGCGCAACCTTTAGGAGTGCCGCCATGGCAACGATGACAGCCGCGTCGACCCCCCCTTGGGCCAGCGAGAGGCCGACAGCCCTGCTGGTGCTGGCCGACGGCACTGTCATAGAGGGCCGCGGTCTGGGCGCCACCGGCTCCGCCGTCGCCGAGGTCTGCTTCAACACCGCGCTGACCGGCTACCAGGAGATACTCACCGACCCATCCTATGCCGGCCAGATCGTCACTTTCACCTTTCCGCATATCGGCAATATCGGCACCAATGACGAAGACATCGAGGACCTCAACCCGCTGGCCCGCGCCGGCGCCGTCGGCGCCGTGTTCAAGGCCGATGTCACCAACCCGTCGAATTACCGGGCCGGAACCGGTCTCGACCAGTGGCTGAAGAAGCGCGGCATCGTCGCACTTTCGGGCATCGACACGCGGGCGCTGACCGCGCTGATCCGCGAAAAGGGCATGCCCAATGCCGTCATCGCGCACGCGCCCGACGGTATCTTCGACGTCGATGACCTCAAGCGCCGCGCCGCCGCATGGTCAGGGCTTATCGGGCTTGATCTCGCCAAGGAGGTGACCTCCGGCCAGTCATCAGTCTGGCGCGAGACGCCCTGGGTCTGGAACGAGGGCTTTGGCGAACAGGCTGATCCGTCGATGCACGTCGTTGCCGTCGACTACGGCGTCAAACGCAACATATTGCGCCTGCTGGCCGGTCTCGGCGCCAAGGTCACCGTGGTGCCGGCAAAAACCGGCGCCGAGGAGATCCTGGCGATGCGGCCCGACGGCATTTTTCTATCCAACGGCCCTGGCGATCCGGAAGCCACCGGCGACTACGCCGTTCCGGTCATCCAGGATCTGTTGAAGACCGAAATCCCGCTTTTCGGCATCTGCCTCGGCCACCAGATGCTGGCGCTGGCGCTGGGCGGCAAGACCGCAAAAATGCATCAGGGCCACCACGGCGCCAATCATCCCGTCAAGGACCACACCACCGGCAAGGTCGAGATCGTCTCGATGAACCATGGCTTTGCCGTCGACGCCGACTCATTGCCGAGCGGCGTCGAGGAAACCCATGTCTCGCTGTTCGACGGTTCGAATTGCGGCATTGCGCTCACCGGCAGACCGGTCTTCTCGGTCCAGCATCATCCCGAAGCCTCGCCCGGCCCGCAGGATTCGCACTATCTGTTTCGCCGCTTCGTCAACTTGATCCGCGAAAAGCGCGGCGAGCCGGCACTGGCCGAGCGTCTTTAGCGCATTGCGTAAAAACGGATTTGACTGACGGCGCCGGCCGGGCTCCCGGCGCCGATCAAGCCCCGTCCGTCACGGCTTCCCGCGCGTGCATGCGTTTGACTTCCTTCGGCGTCGGCTTGGCCACCCTGGTGACGAAGACGACGAGCGCCAGCGTGAGGAAAATCGCGCCGAGCAGATACGGGGCACCGCCGAAAACCACGGGCGCGTTCGGGCCCGTGAACCAGGAAAAGATCGCCGTATAAAGCAGCGGTGTGATGATCGAGGTGATCGAGAAGATCGAGGTCATCGCGCCCTGGAGTTCGCCCTGGGCGGAGGGTGGCACCTTGGCGGCCGCCAGGCTTCTGAGCGGCGGGTCGGCCAACGCCTCGAGACATCCGACGACGATCACTGCATAGATCATCCAGCCTTGTGACGCGAAGGCGTAGCCGAAGGCGCTGAGTGCGGTAAATGCCAGACCGATTACCGCCGTCTTCCACTCGCCGAGCTTAGGGATCACGCGCGGCAGGACTGTCGCCATGACGATCGCCCCGCACAGGCCGAAAGCGCCGAGCGAGAAGCCGATCTGTTGTTCGCTCCAGCCATAGCGATAACTGGAGACGAACGACCAGACCGCAGGATACATCATGTGCCCCAGCGTCATCAGAAAGAAGACAAGTCCGATCCAGCCGATACCTTCGTAGTTGCGCATCTGGACGAGCGTGCCGACCGGGTTCGCGCGTTTCCACTCGAAGCGGCGACGGTGCTTGTTATCAAGTGTTTCCGGCAACAGAAACAGCGCGATCAGAAAGTTTGCGAAAGCAAGCCCGGCAGCGAAATAGAACGGCACACGCGGCCCGAACGTGCCGAGCAACCCGCCCAGAACCGGCCCGATGACGAAGCCGACGCCGAAAGCAATGCCGAGCAGCCCGAAATTCTTCGCACGATTTTCGTCGGTCGAGATATCGGCAATGAATGCCGATGTCGTGGAATAACTGGCGCCGGAAATGCCGGCCAGCACGCGGCCGATGAACAGCATCGGATAGGACCAGGCGATAGCGCAGATCAGATTGTCGATAGCGAACGTCAGCACCGAGGCAAGCAGGATAGGCCGCCGCCCGAACCGGTCGCTCAACCCGCCCATCACTGGTGCGAAAACGAACTGCATCGCCGCATAGACGAAGAACAGCCAGCCGCCCTCGATAGCCGCCTCGCTGATGCCGACGCCGGTCAATTCCCTGAGATAGGCCGGCAGCACCGGCATAATGATGCCGAAGCCAATGATGTCGAGCAGGAGGGTGGTGAAAACAAGCGCAAGGCCCCGCCTGGCGGTTTTGGGGTCTATCATGATGGTATCTCCTCGGGCCGCCCAAGCTAACGGGAACACATCTTATAGGCGAGCACATCGCTGGGAACAATGAGGGAACGGGCAGAGTGCTTTCATCCTGACATCCCCTGACTGCGATCCAGTCTCTCGGATTACGAGAAAACCGTCGGCTCAGATCGGGTTGTTGAACGTGTCGCAGTCCGAAAGCTTGCCGTTCTGGAAGCCTCGCGCCAGCCAGGTCTGCCGCTGCTGCGACGTGCCGTGGTTGAAGCTTTCCGGCACGACGTAGCCCTGCATCTTCTTCTGCAGCGTGTCGTCGCCGATCTGCTTGGCGGCGTTCAGTGCCTCCGCCATGTCGCCCTGTTCCAAGATGCCTTTCTGACCGGTGAAATGCGCCCAGATGCCGGCAAAGCAGTCGGCCTGCAACTCGACCTGCACCGACATGTGGTTGGCGTCCGCTTCGCCCATGCTCTGCCGCATCTGGTTGAATTTGGGCAGGATGCCGACGAGGTTCTGCACATGGTGGCCGACCTCATGCGCGATCACATAGGCCTGTGCGAAATCGCCCGAGGCACCGAACTGCTGATCGAGCTGCTGGAAGAAGGTGGTGTCGAGATAGACTTTGCGATCGTTGGGACAGTAGAATGGTCCGGCCGCTGACGAGGCAGAGCCGCAAGCAGAGCCGATCCGTCCGCTGAACAGGACCAGTTTTGGATCTTGATAGGTCAGGCCCTCGGACTGAAAAATACCGGTCCACGTGTCCTCGGTCTCGGCCAGCACAGTCGACACGAACTGCTTCATCTCGTCGGAGGCGGGCGCACCGGTGCCGCCGCCTTGCGCACCGCTATTGTCGGTGATCTGACCGCCGCCGGGCTGCAAGCCGCTGTTATCGAGGATCTGACTCGGGTCGAAGCCGAAATACCACCCTGCCAGGAAAATCAACCCTACGATGATAATGCCCGACATGCCGCCGCCGCCCGCGCGACCGCCGATCGGGATGCGAAACTGCCCCGGCCCGCCGCCAAGCCCGCCGCTCTGGCCGCGCTCGTCCTCGACATTGTCACTCTGACGACGGCCCTTCCAGAGCATGGCAACCCCCGTGATGCAATTTTCCGGCCGATCGGGCCGTGTCCCGGTTCGATCGGACACGACAACAATTATCTCAACGGTTACGCCAAGTCACAGTATTTTTCGTGCGAACAAGCAATGCTTGCTGACGCTTGCCTGCTCTGGCCGAGACATCGCAAGGTCTGTGCCGTTCACCCTGCTCGTGGGAAGCGAGTCGCGCGAAGAGATACGCTGGCCGTGCTTTTCAGCGGGCGGCGATTATTGCCTTGCGAAAGGCTTCGAGCGTCTCGGCGCTGACATGATGCTCGATGCCCTCGGCGTCGATGCGCGCCGTCTCGGCGCTGACCCCGAGCGAGCGCAGGAAGGCCTCGACCGTCTGGTGGCGAATGCGGCTCTCTTCCGCAACCTTGCGGCCGGCATCGGTCAGGAACACGCCGCGATAAGGCTTCCGGGAGACCAGCCCGTCGGCGCACAGCCGCGTCAGCATTTTCGCGACCGTCGGCTGAGCGACGCCGAGCCGTGCCGCGATATCGACCTGGCGCGCCTCGTTGCCATCCTCGATCAGGTCGGCGATGAGCTCGACATAATCCTCGACCAGCGCGCTGCGGCGCGCTTCACGCGTCTGCCTGAAGCCTTCCGAGTGGATTTCTGCGTCAGGCAGCGGCTTTTCGCGAGGAACCGGTCTTTTCTTCAGCGCCAATACGCGCTCCTCCCGGCAGTTTGAATCGACATTGCGGTCATAACACGGAACCCTATTGGTTCTGGCCGTTTATTTCCATTCGGTGGCCGGCGCAACCGGCGTTCACTGCCGTTCAGGCCGCACGCCAAGCGGCCACAAGAAAAAGCTCAGACAATGAAATATAGCATATTGCATAATGTTCAGCCGTGGCATAGATAAGGAGACAACATCGATCGTTCCAGTGGAAAGCCATTTCATGTCGGAAGCCGAAGCCACCTCAGCCCCCCGGTCCATGTGGCGATTTGCCCGCCCGGAGGACGACGAGCAGCCCAGCCTTCGCGAAGTCAACGCAACGATCGCGGTGCCGCACTCGGGGATCTGGCTTCGCCGGCTGTTCGCCTTCATGGGGCCGGGCTACATGGTTTCGGTCGGCTATATGGATCCGGGCAATTGGGCGACCGACCTCGCCGGCGGGGCCCAATTCGGCTACACGCTGCTTTTCATCATCATGTTGTCGAACCTGATGGCGATCCTGCTGCAGGCACTCGCCGCCCGGCTCGGCATCGCCACCGGCCGCGACCTTGCGCAGGCGTGCCGCGCCTATTATCCGCGACCAGTCAATTTCATGCTTTGGGTCGCTTGCGAACTGGCCATCATCGCCTGCGACCTGGCCGAGGTCATTGGCACGGCGATCGCCTTGCAACTGCTGTTCGGCATTCCGCTGATAGGCGGCGCCATCATCACCGCGCTTGATGCCTTCCTGCTGCTGCTGCTGATGAACAAGGGCTTCCGTTTCCTCGAGGCCTTCATCATAGCGCTTTTGATTATCATCTTCGGCTGCTTCGCCATCCAGATCTTTGCCGCCGCCCCGCCGGTCGGCTCCATCCTGCATGCGATGTTCGTGCCGTCGTCCGAGATCGTCACCAATCCGGCCATGCTCTACATCGCCATCGGCATCATCGGCGCCACGGTGATGCCGCACAATCTCTATCTGCATTCCTCGATCGTGCAGACCCGCGCCTATGAGCGCACCGATCGCGGCAAGCGCGACGCCATCAAATGGGCGACGACCGACTCGACCATCGCGCTGATACTGGCGTTGTTCGTCAATGCTTCCATCCTGATCGTGTCGGCGGTGGCGTTCCACGGCACCGGTCATCATGACGTTGCCGAGATCGGCCAGGCCTTCGAGCTTCTGTCGCCGCTGCTTGGCCTCGGCATCGCTTCCATCCTGTTTGCCGTAGCGCTGCTCGCCTCCGGCCTGAACTCGACGGTGACGGCGACGCTCGCCGGCCAGATCGTGATGGAAGGGTTCTTGCGGCTGCGCATCCCGCAATGGGCGCGCCGCCTGCTGACGCGCGGCATCGCCATCATTCCGGTGGTGGTGGTCACCGCGCTCTATGGCGAGAAGGGAACCGGTCAGTTGCTGGTCTTCAGCCAGGTAATCCTGTCGATGCAGCTCCCCTTCGCTGTCGTACCGCTGGTGCAGTTCGTCTCGGACAAGCGCAAGATGGGCAATTTTGCCATTTCCCGCGCCGTCGCCGTGCTGGCCTGGGTGGTTGCCGCGCTCATCCTGGTGCTCAACTTCAAGCTGCTCTACGATACGGTCGTTGGCTTGGGCTGAGCGTTCTCGGCTCCAAGCTGAGACGATAAGGTCGGCAGTCACCTGCCCCCGGTCCTAGAAATTTGCCGGCCGCTGTCGGACAAATGTCCGTTCGCCCGTCCTTGGCTCGAACTCCGGCCATGACGGCACGGATCAGAGAAAGGGAGCTCCAATGAGGAAGATCATCGCCGCAACATTCGTCAGCCTCGACGGCGTCATGCAGGCGCCTGGCGGCCCGCAAGAGGACCCTGTCGGCGGCTTCAAATTCGGCGGCTGGACGTTTCATTACTGGGACGATGTGATGGGCGCCGCGATGGGCGAGACGTTTTCAAAACCGTTCGCGCTGCTTCTCGGCCGCAAGACTTACGACATCTTTGCCGCCCACTGGCCTTATCAGAAAAATGATCCGATCGCCGACAGCTTCAACGCCGTCACCAAATATGTGGCGACGCACAGGCCGGATTCGCTGTCCTGGCAAAACAGCCAGCCGCTCGGCAGCGATGTCGTGGCGACGTTGCGCCGGATGAAGCAGGAGGACGGCCCCGACCTGCTCATTCAGGGATCGAGCGAGCTGATCCAGACCTTGCTCGCCAATGACCTGATCGACGAGATCAGCCTGCTGATTTTCCCGCTGGTGCTGGGCAAGGGCAAAAAACTGTTCGGCAGCGGCACAATACCCGCCGCCTTCAAGCTGACCCGTTCGCAGGCATCGACCACCGGTGTCATCATGGCGAGCTATGAACGCTCCGGCGAGATCAAGACCGGGTCATTTGCCACGGAGCAGCCGTCCGAAGCCGAGATCGAGCGGCGCAAGAACTGGAAGTAGATGCCGCAGGGCGATCAAGGACGGCTGAACACTGGCCGTCCTTTTTGCTGTTTTTAAGCCGCCTCTCGTCGCCCTGCCAACCCATCGCGGAGGTGGCCCGCGAATGCCAGTGCAGCCGGCGCGACGTCGTGCTTCGGCAAATGCAGATTGATCGAAAAATTCGGCAATGACGGCAGCTCCGGATCGTTGGCCAAAATGTCGAGGTCGACAGGCACGGTCGACGCCAACCAGGTGGTGACGGCCAAGTCCGAACGCACTGTCGCCGTCGTCGCGTCAATGCTGCCGTTTTCGAATACGGTGCGCCATTCCAGCCCATGCTCCTTAAGCGCCTCCAGCACCACCGGGCGGAACGCACAGGTCTCGGCGACCATCGAAACCGGCAAGGGCCGCTTGCCGCGGGCGGCGCCGCCTTTGGCGCCGACCCAGACCAGCCGGTCGACAACAAGGCATTCGCCGGCCGACCGACCGATCGGCTCCTCGATCACCGCGAGTTCTATCGTGCCGGTCGCCAAGGCTGCGGCCAACTCTGGCGACGAAGCACAGACAAGCGAGATCTCGACCTGCGGATAGGCCTCGGCATAGGCCTTCAGCACCGGCGCAAGCAAGGTGCCGACAAGGTCGTACGGCACCCCGAGCCGGACCTGACCGGCAACCGCATCGCCCGCCATCTCCGCCAGGATCTCGTCATTGAGGGAAAGCAGGCGCTTGCCCTTGCCGAACAATCGCTCGCCGGAGCGGGTCAATCGCAATCCGCGCCGATCGCGATCGAACAGGCTGCAGCCGAGAACCTCTTCCAAACGCTTGATCTGCTGGCTGACGGCACCTTGCGTCAAATGCAGCGCGTTGGCCGCCGCCGTCATGCTGGCCTTGTCGGCAACGGTGACGAAGGTTCGGACCAGGGCAGTATCGAGGTTGCGGAGCATCCGGCTATTATATTTGCTAATGCGTGTGATAGCAAACATTGCATTTACTGATGAGCCGAACAGCCTACCGTGCAGGCTTCAAAGGAAGCAGCATGTTTGAACCTGTCCTTCCCCTCGTCCTGTTCGCGCTGGTCTCAACCTCAACGCCCGGCATGGCCACGACCTTGTCGACGGCGTCCGGCGCGCAGTTCGGCTTTCGCCGCTCTATCCCGCTGATGGCCGGGAGTGCGGCCGGCCTGGCCACGGTGGCTGCGGCAGGTGCTGCCGGGCTCGCCGGTCTGCTGGCCGCCGCTCCTTCGCTGCAACTGGCAATGAAAATGGCCGGTACCCTCTATCTGACGTGGCTTGCCCTCAAGATCGGCCGCAGCGGTCCGCCCAATCTGGACGTGGCCATGGCAAAGCCGAACAGCTTTTTGGGCGGCGCCGGCCTGCAATGGATGAACCCAAAGGGCTGGGCCATGGGGCTGGGAGCGGCGGCATCCTTTGCCGCGCTCGCCAACGGGCCGCTGCAGCTCGCCGTGCTGCTCGGCACGGTCTTCGGCCTTGCGGCGGCCCTCTCGCTGGCGGCGTGGTGCGTGGCGGGCACGCTGCTCGCCCGGTTGCTGCGAACCGAGCGGCAGTGGCGCATGCTCAACGCCGTCCTTGGCCTGCTGCTGGCCGCCTCGATCATTCCGATGTGGCGGACAGCGTAAGGTCAGTCTTTAGCCATGTCAGGCAGCGTAACGCGCCGCCGGCTTGCCCGCCAGAAGACTGCCGAAGAAGCCTTGCGGACGCGAAGAAAGGCACCCCCCGGCAATATCGGCAAGACCCGGTGCCGTGAATGCTTCACCCTTTGCCAGGCCAACCAGCGCTGCATCGACCAGATCGTCGGCGGTCATGACGATTTCTTGCGGAACGTCGGCGAGGTCGCTTCCGGCAACTTCCCAGAATTCGGCGCTGGACGAAATCGCCGCGCTTGATTTTGACGCACCGCCGGCCGCGAGTTGAATTATCGGCGGCCGGCAGCCAAGCTCCCCTGACAGCCTTACTCGGCCGGCATCGCCACCGGGCGCGCCGCCAGATGGCCCGCCAGTACCACGCCCAGACCAATGATCGGGAATGCCGCCGCGACCACGCCGAGGTCGGCCGGTGCGCCATAGCGCAGCACCGCGGCGCCGACCACGGCACCCAGTGCCACGCCGAGATAGAGCGCCGAAGCGTTCAGCGATAGCACGATGGGCGCGGCATCGGGCGCCAGCTTGATGATACGGCTGGCCTGCGCCGGCGGGAACGCCCAGCCGACGATGCCCCACGGCACCATCATGGCCATGAGCGCCGGCCCGGCGATCTCGCGCGGCAGGAACATCGGGATCAGCGAAAACGTGACCAGCATGGCGGCACTCAGCGCCAGCGACCAGCAGACGGTGCGCGTCGCGCCGAAACGGTCGGCGGCCTGCCCGCCGCCGATATTGCCGATGACCGCGCCAACGCCGAAAGCGAGCAGCATTCCGGGAAGCGCGATCGGGTTCAGTCCGCCGCCTTCGATCGCGAGCGGCGCGACAAAGGCAAAGACGGTGAAGGCGCCGATCAGCGCCAGGATGGTCGTCACCAGGATAGGCATGACGCCGGGGCGAAGTGCCGCTGCCAGCCGCATCCGGAGCGGCAGCCTGGTGCCGACGATGCCGCGCGGCAGCCGGTACCACAGGATCGCGCCGGCGAGCGCACCAAGGCCGGCAATGGCAAAGAAGGTGCCGCGCCAGCCGGCAACCGTCGCAACGAGCGCGCCGAGCGGTGCTCCGACCGCGACCGCAACCGTAGTGCCGCCGACGACCACGGCAATGGCTCGGGCGCGGTGATGATCGTCGACAAGCGCAACGGCCGTTCCCTGTGCGGTCGCCGCGAACAAGCCTGACGACAGCGCCATGACGATGCGCGCGATCAACAGCAATTCGAAGGAGGAGCTTAGCGCCGCGGCGACGTTGCCCAACACGAAGAACACCAGCGTCCACAGGATGACGCGGCGCCGGTCCCATTCGCCGGTCAGCGTTGCCAGGATCGGCGTGCCGATCGCATAGGCGAGCGCAAACGCGGTGATCAGCGTGCCGGCGAGCGGAACGGAGATGGCGGCATCCTTTGCAATGTCGGGCAAAAGGCTGGAGATGACGAAACCTTCGGTCGAAATCGTGAACGATCCGAGCGCAAGCCAGATTAGGCGCTTATCCATGGCAATTTCCTTAGTTCAAAGGTTATTGAACAATTGGACATAACAGGGCATGATGTCAATAAAGCCGCTGCAAAATAGCCGAACCATCCTGACAGCCCGGTGTCAGGACCGGGCGACGGGACGAAACTATGTGTCCATTGGCCACGAGAGGAGATGCGTTGAAATCGGCTCCGAATGTGCTTAATTCCTGGGCATGACCTTGCCCCATCCCACCGCCGACCAGATCAGCCTGCCGAACGTGCTTGCCGTGCTCGGCGACCCGACGCGACTGGCCATCGTGCGCTATCTCGCCAGCAAAGAGGGCGTGCCGCTGAATTGCAGCCGGTTCCTCGATCTCTGCTCGAAGACCAATCTGAGCTACCATTTGGCCAAGTTGCGTGAGGCCGGCGTCACCCGCACCGAGGCGGTTGGAACCAGCCGGCTGATCACGCTGCGCCGTGACGATCTCGACCGCCGCTTCCCGGGCCTGCTCGACAGTGTTATTGCCGCGGCCGGCGACGCATCGTTGCCGGCGGTCGGCGGCCAAGAGATCGAAGTCCGCGCCTGAACGACCCAAAGCTAGGTTCCGCTCTCGCCCGCTTCGCGAGACGAGCAAAGTAGCTTCACCCGCCCTCCAGCCATTCCAATTAACGGAGCCTGCCATGCGCATTGCCGTCCTCGCCGACATCCACGGCAATGTCCTGGCGCTCGACGCCGTGCTCGATGATCTGCGGCAGCGCGGCGGCGCCGACCTCATCGTCAATCTCGGCGATTGCGTTTCCGGCCCGCTCTGGCCGCGCGAGACCATGGAGCGGCTCGAGACGCTCGACCTGCCGACGGTGCGCGGCAATCACGACCGCCGCGTTGCCCGCGACACCGCCGACGAGACCATGTGGCCGTCCGACCGCTACGCGCAGGAACGGCTGACCGCAGGCCAGCGCGAGGCGCTGTTCGCGCTGCCCCTCACGCTGGAGGTGGCGCCCGGCATACTCGCCTTCCATGCCCGGCCCGACCACGACGAAAAATACCTGACTGACGCGATCGTCGACAGCCGGCTGGTGCGCGCGCCGCTGGTCGCAATCGAGCGGCGCCTCGGCGCGATCGATCCCGCCTGCCGCATCATGCTTTGCGGCCACAGCCATCGCAGCGAGCTGGTCCGCATTCCCGGCGGTCCGGTCATCTTCAACCCGGGCAGCATCGGCTGCCCCGCCTATGACGATTCAACCCCGCCGGCGCATGTCTCCGAACAGGGTTCGCCGCACGCCCGCTACGGCATCGTCGACTTGCATCCCGATCGTTTCGAAGCCATCGCCGTCGATTATGACCACGAGGCGGCGGCGCGCCAGGCCGAGCAGGCGGGACGGCCCGAATGGGCTCACGCGCTGCGCACCGGCTTCATGCCGGGCTGAGCTTGCTCATCCCGGGCTGAGCCTGCTCATCCCAGGCTGAGCTTGCTCATGCCTAGCTGAACGGTTGACCGCCTTCGAGCGGCAGAAGTCGCGACCGGTCCAAGCTTCAGTCGTCAGACGCCGATGGCTTCGATCGCTTGGCAGGACGTCGGGCGCTGGCCGCCGAAGTCTTGGACGCCGAAGTCTTGGACGTCGAAGTCTTGGACGTCGAAGTCTTGGACGTCGAAGCCTTTGGCCGTGACGTCTTGGGCGCCAGTTGCGTTGGGTTGAAACTCTGTGCTGGGGCGGATTCGGAACCGGCCCGAATGTCGGCGTCGCGCACCTGCTGGCCAAAGTTCAGGCCGGTCAGCTCTTCAATCTCGGCCACCGTCGAAAGGAACTCCGATACCCTGGCAATTTCAAGCGGGTCATCGAATGCCTCGGCACGCTCGCCGAACGCTTCGGGCATCACTTCCAAAACCGGCTTCTGGTCCGCCAGCAGCGCGATGGCGCGCAGGCCAGCTTGATCGGACCACAGCGCGATCTTCCAGAACTTCAGGGGGACATGGCTGTCGAAGCGGTAGGGAGGATCGTCCTCGCCGAACACTGGCCCGGCAAACACCGTGACACGGCCTCGCGTCGTATAGGCGTTGCGCAGCACATAGGTTTCTACCGCGCGCCATCTCAACTTCCCCTTGGAGCCGGGATGGTTAAGCGAGCTTCCTTGATTGAAGAAGCCGACTTGCGGCGCAGCATTGGTATAAACGAACGTGTCGCGTTCTGCCGCGACCGCCTCCTGATCGACGCCCCATGCGGGGTCGCCGCGAAGTGTAATATGGCCCTTCTGGAACATTCGAGCGATTCGTTCCTTGGATTTTGCGACGGGAAATCCAGGCACATTCTGGCTCGAATAGAATTCCTGGTTCATCTGCTCGCCAAGATCGATGCGCCGATCCGGCCGGAAAGCATCGCTGGCTTCCGAACCGGAAATCGACTCCACCTCCAATTCGAGAAGCGACGGGTTGTCGATGACCGTCTTGTCCTCACGATTGACCGCCTTGGTGCGGGATCCATCGATATTGCAGGCGGTGACGAAGGCAAGCCTGCGATCGGCGTTCATCAAGATCGAAAAATGATGGTAGCGCAATTCGTGTGGGTCCTCTCCCGGTTTGGCAAGAAGGTTTTTGGCCAACCGGTAGGGTGAATTGGCGACCGTCGGCATTGCCAGGACAAAGCCCGGTATGAAGCCGGGCTCATACCCTCCACGATCATCGAAATCCTCTGTTTTCCAACCCGCGGCCTCGGCGATGGCCACCTTCCCGGGTTCGCTTGCCGGGCCTTTGCCGTCGTTTCGTCTCGCATCGCCTCCGTCGATCAGCGGCGCCCGGACATTTATCTCGACGGGAAAAGTCCAGGTGACCGAGCCATCGGCATTGTGTCTCGTCGCCGGCGGATTGCGATCCGGTTCCGGCCGCTGCACCGGCTTGTCCGGCACATCTTCGCGAATATCGGCGTTCAGCCGAACTGTCTCGTCCACCATGCGCGGCATGCCGGCCCAAATCGCCATGGCTTGCGAAACCGCCGATGCCGAGGAGCCCGGCAGCTTGGACTTTCTAGCACCCAGATGGTCAACGATGGCGCTGATCCGTATGCCTTCGTTGATCTCGCGGGCAAGCGCATAGCCACCTATGCCCGTCACCTCGTGGAACGGGCCGGCCCAATGGTGCAGGGCGATAGGTTCCCATTCATTGTTGAAGACCGGGGATCCGGAAGAACCCTGTTCGGTGTCGGCGACATAGTGCAGGACTTGTACCGTTTCGTCGCGGGCCACCAGCCGGTTTTCACGCAACACCAGTTCCTTGAAGCGGCCATCGGGATGCTGGACGATGTTGGCGATTTCGCCGAGCATATGCTTGTCGCGCGCATCCGACAGCGAGATAAAACCGAACTCCCCCAGTTCCTTTGGACCGGAACGCCGCTCGCCAACCCCGATCAGCGTATAGTCCAGACCCTCTATGCTATCGCTCACGAAACAGGATTCAGGATCGAACAGGAACGTCGTCGGCGTACGCACGGCATTTGCACCGTCCTGCTCATAATCGAACTGGACCTGGAAGCGCCGGGAATCCGCCGGCGACGAAATCACATGGTTGTTTGTGAGGAACAGCCTTGGCCCGACCAGAAAACCCGATCCTTGTGGATTGCCGTTGAGAAAGGCAACGCGGCCAACCGCATCGGCAGCACGGCGCCCACGCTCGAGGAATGCGACCCCGATGAAATCGAGCGTTGGGCCGAGAATTGCCTCCGGCCCCGGCTGCTTGGCGGCGGCCTTCCTTTCCCCGGCAGACCTCATGTCGATCGCTGCCGATATCATCTCCGCTTCGGTGCGGCTGAGCGATGCCTTTACCTGCAACCTGTCGAGCCGCCTGGAGAGGGTCTGTTCGGCGGCCAGCGGATTGCCGTTGGCGATGTGACCAAGTGAAGCCTCAATCTCGGCGCGCGTTTTCTTGATACGCTGGCGAACTATGTTTTCCACCTGCGCAAATATTTCAAGGTCGACCATCTTGCCCTCCTCAACCTTACTTGAGAGAGTGCATATTTACATGAAATGTGCAATATTTTGCCGGCTGTTAGTTCACGGAAGTGGCCTGGTCGCGATTCAACACGCGGCACCGTTTCGGGCTTACACAGCGCCGTCTCGTCGCCTATAAAAACCGGCTGGCGTGCGATGGCGCTTTCGTGCCTGGCCGCGCATTCGGCAATTGAACCTACCGCCCATGGCAGATGATTAGGCGCACAGTAACACTCCCGACGACGCTGCTTGCGGTGATCGCCGCTCCGCTGATGCTGGCGGAGTTGCCGGCCAACGGCCAGGAGCCGGAGCCCATCGTCTCGATTGTGACGGGTCTCGCTCCGGATGACCTCCTGAACGTGCGCGCCACGGCGTCGGCCATGGGCAAGATCGAGGCGCGGCTGCCGAGTGGTTCGAGCGTGAAAAATCTCGGCTGCGGCGACGTCAGCGGCTACAAATGGTGCAAGGTTGAAGACATTGATGACCCGAAGATGAGCGGATGGGCGCCCGCACGCTACCTCGACCCTATCAATCCCCGGCAAGTGACACCGCAGGTGGCGGCCAGTGCGGAGAACCCTGCGCCTCAGCCGCTGCCCGACCTGACAACGCGCCTCGGCGCGACCGCTCCCGAAACGCCGCTGAATTCCCCTGACGCGATCGGCAGGGTGGCGATCGAGGATGCTTACCGCCTGGCCCTGGCCGGTGGAAACCCCACGACTGGACAGGTTGATGGATCGCCGCCCGCGGCAGTGGGTCCCGTCCAGAATTTCGGCGCGGCCAACGCGGCGCCCCCGGCCGACGCACAGACCGTTGCGCGGCTTCAGCCGCCGGGGACACCGGTACCCGGTGCCGGCAACGCCATCCCCTGTGCGCGCTATCTCGGCCAGCCGATGACCAGCTGCAAGGCAGGCGTGGTGCGCACCGGCGACAAGACCGACGTGACCGTGACCTGGCCCGATGGCGGCACGCGCATCATCAGCTTCGAGGCCGGCAAGCCGGCCGGTGCGGACGCACCCGGCGAATTCCGCTTCACCCGCGAGGGCAGCCTGAACATGATCCGCGTCGGTGCTTCCGAACGCTTCGAGATTACGGACGCTTTGGCGTTGGGGGATAGTGGTAAGGGGAATAAGGCAGTAGGGCAGTAGGGCAATATGTTTAAAGGGCGCTCGAACCTCTGCCCTACTGCCCTACTGCCCTACTGCCCTACTGCCCTACTGCCCTACTGCCCTACTGCCTGCCAGTTTAGGGGCTTACATCCGGCAAAACTCTTCCCTATAAGGCCCTCCTAGCC
>NZ_JAMYPW010000051.1:0-46049 GCF_040320565.1 Mesorhizobium sp. M0664 | reverse complement strand
AACAGGTGTGCGAGGACATCGCGAACAGTTTGGCGCGCTTTGCGCCGGGAGGTTCGGGATGCCATTCGAGGACACGAGCGCGATGTCTCCGGTCCAAACAGGGGGGGAGATTGGCAGACCCAGCGTCTCGCTCATTCCTGCGGCGATGAAGGATTGGCGAAGGCTGACGTGAAGTCCGATCTCCCCCCTTGTACTGCCCCGCCGGCGTCTCAAACAAAAAACCCGGCTTCGCGCCGGGTTTTTCAAACGCTGCGAGCCAACCAGCCTCAGCTCACCTTGACCTTGGCGGCGGCAGCTTGGTCCTCGGTCAGCTTCTGCTGGAACATCTGCGCGAAATCGATCGGGTCTAGCATCAGCGGCGGGAAGCCGCCGTTGCGTGTTGCCTCGGCGATGATCTGCCGGGCGAACGGGAACAGCAGCCGCGGGCATTCGATGAACAGGATCGGCAGCATGTGCTCCTGCGGGAAGCCGCTGATGGAGAAGACGCCGCCATAGACCAGCTCGACGTTGAACAGCACTTCCTGGTCGAACGACGCTTTTGCGTTCAGCGTCAAATTGACGTCGAACTGCTTGTCCGAAAGCGGGTTGGCGTTCACGTTGACATTGATGGCGATGCCCGGAGCCTTGTCGCGGCCGCGCAACGAGTTCGGTGCGCCGGGGCTTTCGAAGGACAGGTCCTTCACATATTGCGCAAGCACGTTGAGCGAAGGCTGCGCCGCATTTCCATTACCGTTGGCTGCGCCGGTCGGCGCGTCGTCGTTGCTGGCCATAAGCTGTGGTCCTTTTGCCTGGGCAGCGTTGCTGACCGGATTGAAATTCGGGCGTTCGCTATCATGGCCGGCCCGACAAGACAAGTTTGCAAAAGACACCGGTTGCCTTGCAGCTACTCGTCCTTGAGGCGGCGCCAGGGAGAACCCGGTCCGCGCGTATGGTCGTCGGCCCGCGAATAGTCGCCGTCGTCGAGATCGATGGTCTTGCCGCGTTGCCTTGCCCGCAAACCACTGCTGAAATCGGTTGCCAGCACGATGCGGCCTTTCAGCATCCGCCAGGCAAGATCGCGCACCGGCGGCAGGAACAGCAGAAGGCCGAAAATATCCGAGATGAAGCCGGGGAT
This sequence comes from Mesorhizobium sp. M0664, assembly GCF_040320565.1. Lineage (NCBI taxonomy): Bacteria > Pseudomonadati > Pseudomonadota > Alphaproteobacteria > Hyphomicrobiales > Phyllobacteriaceae > Mesorhizobium > Mesorhizobium sp. M0664. Next base: position 44,935 of record NZ_JAMYPW010000051.1, on the reverse strand, counting down.
GATCAAAAGGATCGCTGCCAGCACGATCATGGCGCCATGCGCAAGCTGGCCGCTCGGATCACGCCCGGCATCCATTTCGGCACGGACCCTGGCCATGACGCCAAAACCCTGGTGCCGCAGCAGCAGGGCGCCGGCGACACTCGAGGCCATCACCAAGCCGACTGTCGCCAGCGCGCCGACCTGGCGGCCGACAATAACGAAACCCGCTATCTCCAGCAGCGGAAGCGCGAGAATGAACAGGGGAAGCAGCGAGATACGCAAATCTTGACCGATCGTTTCGATGTTTTGCCGGCCGGCGAGCAATCGCCGCTGGCACCAGAGCTGTTAGATAGGTATGGCTGCCTTTGATTTGAATGATTGCGCCATGCGTTCTATATGCTTTGGATACTGAACGCTATGTGATCGCGGCCCTTGCTTGGCCGCTGGTCCGGCCAAAGCAGGGATTGATTGGCGCAAGATATGGGCTTCTTCGACTTCGGCACGATTTTCTTTCTGATTGCGGCGGTGGTGATCTTCTTCCAGCTGCGCAACGTGCTTGGCCGACGCACGGGCAACGAGCGCCCACCCTTCGATCCATATACGGCAGCGCGCAAAAACGACAAGGATGCCGCCCAGAAACCCGAGAACGTGGTCTCGCTGCCGCGCAAGCGCCTGGCGGGAGAGCCGGCGGCCGATGCCTATGTGGCGATCGATGCCTTTGCCAAGCCGGACACCGATCTCAACCGGGGCCTGCGGGCGATCAAGGACAATGATCCGACCTTCGACCCGAAGACCTTCGTCGACGGCGCCAAGATGGCGTTCGAGATGATCGTCATGGCCTACGCCGATGGCGACCGCAAAACGCTGAAGAACCTTTTGTCGCGCGAGGTCTATGACGGCTTCGTCGCGGCCATCGGCGACCGTGAGGCGAAAGCCGAAAAGATCCAGTCCTCCTTCGTCGGCATCGACAAGGCCGACATCGTTTCGGCCGAGATGAAGGGCAGCGAGGCCCACATCACGCTGCGCATTGTCAGCGAACTGATTTCGGCGACCCGCGACAAGGCCGGCGCCGTCATCGACGGCGATCCCGAAACCGTCGCCGAGGTCAAGGATGTCTGGACCTTCGCTCGTGACGCGCGCTCGCGCGATCCGAACTGGAAGCTCGTCGCCACCGAAGAAGAAGACTGAACTGGACGGCGGCGGAGGCTGTCGTGTCGCTTTCTCGAGCCTTCAGCGAAAAATCCTTTGGCGAATTGCCGGGCTGGGGTGAGGACGACCATCTCCCTGCCTTTGACGCCTTTCGCCGCTCAGCCTTTCATATCCTGAGCAAACCCTACCGCTCCGGCGCGCTCGGCGTCGACTACAATGGCTTTGCCGACGCCTATGCCGAAGCGCGCACCGTTTCGCCGGCGAATCGGTCGCAGGCTCGAAGCTTTTTCGAGCGCCATTTCGTTCCGGCCCGTATCGATGCCGAAGATGGTGGTCCCGGCCTGGTCACCGGCTTTTATGAGCCGGAGGTCGAAGCCTCGCCGGTACGCACGCAACGGTTTTCGGTGCCGTTGCTGGCGCGCCCGGCCGACCTAGTCGACATCGACGACGGCAATCGTCCTTCAGCCTTGGATCCTTATCTCGCCTTTGCTCGTGCGGCGCCGAACGGCCCGGTCGAATATTTCGACCGCGGCGAGATCGAACGCGGCTCGCTTGCCGGAAAAAGGCTGGAAATCGCTTGGCTCGCCGACAAGGTCGACGCCTTCTTCATTCACGTGCAGGGCGCGGCACGCCTCAAGATGACCGACGGCAGGCTTCGCCGCATCACCTATGCCGCCAAATCCGGCCAGCGCTTTACCGGACCGGGCAAGATCTTGAGCGAGGAAGGCGAGATCCCGCGGGAGAAAGTGACGATGCAGTCGATCCGTGCCTGGTTCAAGGCGCATCCGGAACGCGTCGACGAGATCCTTTGGCGCAACCGCTCCTACATCTTCTTCCGCGAGATGGGCGTCGACGACCCAGAGCTCGGCCCGATCGCTGCCGCCAAGGTGGCGCTGACACCCGGCCGCTCGATCGCCGTCGACCGACTGCTGCACACGTTCGGCACGCCCTTCCATATCGATGCGCCGTCGCTGACCGCTTTCGACGGAAAACCGTTCCGGCGGCTGATGATCGCGCAGGACACCGGCTCGGCGATCACCGGGCCGGCCCGCGGCGATCTGTTTGCCGGGTCGGGCGATGCTGCCGGCGAGATCGCCGGCGTTATCCGCAACGCCGCAGATTTTTATGCGCTGATCCCCCGGCCGCTGGTTTCAGGAGCAGGCCGATGACCCGGCGCATCGACAGGCTGAGCGAGGACGACCGGGTGCTGTGGAACCTGGTGGCGCACACGGCAAAACCGCTGAAGGGCAGAACCGCCGTCGAAATTCCGCACGTCGGGCCGGAGATCGACGAGACCAGGCAGGCGCCGCCGCCGGCACAGGTCGCGGGCAATGCTGCCACGGCCGCAAAGCCGAAGGCGCAGCATGTCTCCCACGCACTCGACGAACCGACGCTGGACAAGCTGTCGAAGGGCCGGCTGCCGATCGAGGGCCGCGTCGACCTGCATGGCCTGACCCAGGACGAAGCCTATTCGCTGCTGTTTTCCTTTCTGCACCGGGCGCATGCCGGCGGCATCCGCTACGTCCTGGTGATCACCGGCAAGGGCTCTTCGTCGGGCGGCGATGGCGTCTTGCGGCGCGCCGTGCCGTCATGGCTGTCGACACCGGCCTTCCGGCCCCTCGTCTCCAGCCACGACCATGCCGCCCGCAAACATGGCGGCTCGGGTGCGCTCTATATCCGCTTGCGGCGGGCGCGCTCATGAGGACACGCCGATGAGGGACGCACCTATGAGGATGCACCCATGAAGGTGCGCTTGTGACCCCATTCGGCGAAAAGCTTCGCGTGCTGCGAAACGAGCGCGGCGTCAGCCAGAAGGACATGGCCAAGGCGATCGGCGTCAGCGCAGCCTATCTCTCGGCGCTGGAACACGGCCGCCGCGGTGCGCCGAGCTGGACGCTGATCCAGAAGATCATCGGCTATTTCAACATCATCTGGGACGACGCCGAGGAACTGGCGCGGCTGGCCGAAACCTCGCATCCGCGTGTCAAGCTCGACACGTCGGGCCTTAGCCCGGCGGCGACCGAGCTTGCCAACCTTCTGGCCGACAACATCGAAAAGCTTGACGAAGCCGAGCTTCGCCGCATCATTGCGTCGCTCCGCGCCGCACTGGCACGACCGAAATGAGCTGCCTTGTTACTGGACAGAGCCGACCAGCACCTGCTGGCCGCCGCGGATCGACACCCAGCGGCCGGTATTGTCGATCGCCTGCCGCTTGAGGAAACGATAGCCGGTCTGGTCCCAGGAACGGACCTGGTCGGTCAGATTGTCAAGGATGTAGTCGCCCTTGTCGGTGCGCACCGTCAGCACGGCGTGGCCTTCGCCATCCGGCTTGCGCACGACGGTCATCAGCAGATCGGAAAACGAGACGCCCAGCCGGTTCAGCTCACGGCGCTTTTCCAGGACATAGTCCTCGCAATCGCCGACGCCCTTGTCGGGATAGGCCCAGACCTCGTCCTTGCCGTAGATGTCGAAGTCGCTCTCCGGCTTGACGGCGGCGTTGACCCTTGTCGTGACGCTGAGCAGCTTGCGCCACAGCGAGCCGGTCAGACTGGCGGGCGACAGATCCTTCGGGCGGATCGAACATTCGGACGCGTAGCTCTTGCAGAAATCATAATGGCCGATCGGCTGCGAGGTCGGGCCACCTGTTATCATCGGGCTGGCTGCCGAGGCCGAACCGGCCCAACCTGCCGCCACAGTAAGTCCGGCCAGCGCACACAGGCGCAGCGTTCTCGCCATTGGTGAGGAAATCATTGTCCCCGCTTGTCCCTTGTTGTTAACGAAACGTTAAGGGGTATTTACAGTCCGTGTCAATTATGAGGATGGATTGATTTTTGCGGCATGGTTACCCGCGTGGCGCCAACGCGACTATTGTGCAACAGGTCGACCGGCCGCACGGCCCCGCCAACCGATGATTTTGGCATTGACCGACCTGATGCGGATTGACGGGCATCATCACTGGTCGCCTATTTCTTGCCGGTCCTGACCAGCTTGGGCTTGACCGCAACACGGTTCTGACGGCCGTAGCTGGTAATGAAGTCGACGATGCGCGGCACGATTTCGGAGCGGAAGCGCGAGCCGTTGAACACACCATAATGGCCGACCGCCGGCTGCATGTAATGGGCGTGCCTGTCGGCCGGGATGTTGATGCACAGGTCGTGCGCAGCCTTGGTCTGGCCGAGGCCGGAGATGTCGTCGTTCTCGCCCTCGACCGTGAACAGGGCGACATTGCGGATCGCCGAAGGGTCGACCGCCACGCCGCGATGCGTCATCGTGCCCTTGGGCAAGGCCTGGCGGACAAACACGGTGTCGACGGTCTGCAGGTAGAATTCCGCCGTCAGATCCATCACCGCCAGATATTCGTCGTAGAACTCGCGGTGCTTCTCGGCATTGTCGCCGTCATGCTTCACCAGATGCATGAAGAAGTCCTTGTGGGCGATGATGTGGCGGTCGAGGTTCATGCTCATGAACCCCGAAAGCTGCAGGAAGCCGGGATAGACCTCGCGGCCGAAGCCCGGCACCGGCCAGGGCGCGCGCATGATGACGTTGTCGCGGAACCAGTCGATGCCCTTTTCCTGCGCCAGCAGATTGACCGCCGTCGGATTGCGGCGCGTGTCGATCGGCCCGCCCATCAGCGTCATCGTCGAGGGCACGAACGGATCACCCTTGGCTTCCATCAGTGCCGCCGCCGCCAGCACCGGCACCGAAGGCTGGCACACCGCCATCACATGGGTGTCGGGACCCAGCGCATGCAGCATGTCGACGATGTAGTCGATATAGTCGTCAAGATCGAAGCTGCCGTCGGGAAGCGGCACCATGCGGGCGTCGACCCAGTCGGTGATATGCACGTCGGCATAGGGCAGCATCGCCTCAACCGTGCCGCGCAGCAGCGTCGCGTAGTGGCCAGACATCGGCGCGACGATCAACAGTTTCGGATCCGGTCGGCGCCCAGCAGGAACCGCCCGCTCGAAACGGACCAGGTTGCAGAACGGCCGCGACCAGACGGTATGTTCGCTGACCTCGACGGTTTTCCAGTCGACCACGGTCTTGGTCAGGCCGAATTGCGGCTTGCCGTAGCGGCGCGTCGTGCGCTCGAACAGTTCGGCCGTTGCCGCAACCGAGCGACCCCAGGACGTGTGTGAGACCGGGTTGAGCGGATTGGAGTAGAACAGGCGCACCGCATCGGCATAGAGGCGCGCCGGCTGCAAGGCGGCGTGGTTCAGTTCGTAGAGCTGGTAGAACATCGAGAACCCCGCTGCCGACTGCGATCGAAGGGCCGACGAGCAGCGCCGAGCCTTGAATGCCTTGCGGGGAAGTTAGCAACAATCTGCTGCGATGCAATACGTCAACTTGCGTGATTTAGGCTCGTTCTTTCGTCCAAGGCGTTGAGAATCCGCCTGGAACGGCAACAGCCGGCTCAATGTGCACCTGCGAAGGCCAGGCAGGCAGCACGGCTATTGGGGACGAGCGTCGGAGGCGGTGTCCGGCCGTGGCGGCCGTTAGACCCGTGCCATGCAGACAGCGGTGTGACCCGAGCTGATGAAGCCAAGCTGACTGGCGGCGCCCTTCGACAGATCGAGCATCCGCCCCTTGATGAACGGGCCGCGGTCGTTGATGCGCACGACGACACTGCGGCCATTGTTGCGATTGGTCACCTTCAGCTTGGTGCCGAACGGCAGGCTGCGATGCGCGGCGGTCAGCGCCGACGGGTTCATGCGTTCGCCGGAAGCGGTTCTGGAATGCAGTGAGTACCAGGACGCACGGCCGCACTGAGCGGCGGCGCTGGCAGTGGATGCGCCGACCATCAGGCCAGCCGCGATCGTGGCCGCGACAAGCGCGGTCTGGTTGCTTTTGTTCATGTGTTGGGGACTGGCTCCGTTGACAGACCCGCAGCGGTTAGGGACGAATGAGGCAGCAAATGCGGCAATGATCTGTCGGTTCCATGGCAATGTTACACGTTTGGAGTCGACGCGAAACAATTTGTCAGAGATTTCCCGCAGCGCGGCACAGCTTCCTTGATGATCTTTCCACCGATCTCCGCATGTCTTGCGCAGGATCAGAGGTTAGCATCTAAGTAGAAGTTGGCGTGATTGGGCTGCTTCTTTTAGCTGTTCCATTTCGGCCGGAATGCGGCTGATGATCGACTTGGAGAGGAGTTCTAGCGATGAGATTGATCAAAAATCTGCTGGCCTTGATTGTGCTCGCCATCGGCGTGCTGTGGTCATTGCAAGGCATCGGTTGGGTCCAGGGCAGCTTCATGACCGGCCAGTCGCAATGGCTCTATGCCGGCATCGTGACCGTGCTGGTCGGCCTGGTCGGTCTCGCCTGGGCAAACCGTTCGCGCGGTTGAGCAGGCGTCCATGCTCAGGCGCCCGCCGGAGCAGCACACAGCGGACCCGTGGCGGCCGCTCACCGCGACCAGTACTGCCAGCCCCAGTAGAAACTTTCGTCGCGCGGCGGCAGGCGGTTGCGCTCGGCATCCAGCTGGACCGGCGTCGGCGTTTTGCGTTCGCCGTCAGGCGGCTGTTTGTCTCCGGCCTTGATCAGGCGGAGCCAATGGCCGAAATGCGCAAACAGTACAGCGGTGGAATGGGGCATCGTCACGTCTCCGGTCCGGTTACTCCCGCCCCGCCCACGGGACGAGAACCCGCTCGATCCTGCGGATGATGAATTCGAGCACGAAGGCAATGGCAGCGATCACCAGTATGCCCATCACCACCACGTCGGTGACGAGGAACTGGGCAGCGGACTGGATCATGAATCCGAGCCCGCGCGTCGCGGCCACCAGCTCGGCGGCGACCAGCGTCGACCAGCCGGCGCCAAGCGCGATGCGCAGCCCCGTCAGGATCGAGGGCAGCGCGCTGGGCAGGATGACGTGCCTGATCACCTGGCGCTGCGTGGCGCCAAGCGAGCGCGCTGCACTGATGCGCTCCTGCGAGACGCCGCGAACACCCGATGCCGTCGACAGCGCAACCGGCGCCAGCATGGCAATGGCAATTACCAGGATCTTGGATGGCTCGCCAATGCCGAACCAGATAATGATCAGCGGCAGATAGGCGAGCGGCGGGATCGGCCGCAGGAATTCGAGCAGCGGATCGAAGATGCCGCGCCCGATCGTGCTGATGCCGATAGCCAGCCCGATGGGAACGCCGACGAAAACGGCCGCGACCAGCGCCGCAAACACCCGCCACAGGCTGGCGGCGATATGCTGGAGCAGCGTTGCGTCGACAAAGCCGTCACGGGCGACGACGACAAATTTGTTCCAGACTGCCACAGGCGACGGCAGGAAAACCGGCGACACCAATTGCAGGCGGGCCGATGCCGTCCACGCCGCCAGCATCATCAGAATGGTGATCGCGCTAACCACGCGGGCCGAAACGCGGCTGCGTCTCGGCCGCGGCCGCGACCATGGCACCGACAGCGCGTCGGCTCCGTCGTCGACCTTGCGCTGCGGCCGCTCGGCATAGGAGGTAACGGTCATGCTGCCTCCCCTTCGAAGATCGCGTCGGTCAGCTCGCCGCGCGCTGCGGCGAAGGCGGGATCGGCCTTGATGCTGCGAATGGCCTCGCCGGCTGCATAGCGCCGGCTGAAGCCGGTCTCGAAGCTCCACACCACCCGGCCAGGGCCGGGAGCGAGCACAATGATACGGGTTGCCAGCACCAGGGCTTCCTCGATGCCGTGCGTGACCATCAGCACGCCGACCTGGCTCGCCGTCCACAGATCGAGCAGCGTTGTCTGCATGCGTTCGCGTGTCAGCGCATCGAGCGCGCCCAGCGGCTCGTCGAGCAGCAGGAATTGCGGCTCGGCCGCCAGCGCCCGGGCCAGGCCGACCCGCTGGCGCATGCCGCCGGAAAGCTCCCAGATGCGCTTGTCGCCGGCGCCGTCGAGTTTCACCAGCGCCAGAAGGTCGTCGGCAGTCCGCGCCCGTTCCGCGGCCCTGACACCGCGCAGCCTGAGCGCAAAGGCGACATTTTCCCGCGCGGTCAGCCACGGAAACAGCGCGTCGTTCTGGAACACGACGGCGCGGTCAGAGCCTGGCGCCGTGATCGGCCGGCCGCCAATCGTGGCGCGTCCGCGCACAGGCTCGACCAGGCCCGCAGCGACGTTGAGCAACGAGGTCTTGCCGCAGCCGGAGCGGCCGACCAGGACAACGAAGTCATCCTTGGCGATCTCAATCGACACATTTTCGACCGCCGGCGCCGGCTGACCGTCATAGTGGACCGAGACCTTGTCGAGCACGAGATGCGTCATGGGAACCTCGCCGATATTCCGAATCTGTCTGCCCCGAAGCCGCTCCTCGCAAGCGGTTCGGGGCAGGGAGCACGCGGCGTCAGGGAAGGAGAACCGCGCGCGTTGGCGTCAGTTCGAGGCAAGTGCTTCGCTGACATATTTCGACGACACGTATTCCGAATAATCCGGCAGCACGGCGTCGATCTTGCCCTGCTCCTTGAGGAAGGCCGATGTCGCCTCGACCGCTTTGACCGTGCCGCCACCGAGGAACTTGTCCGAGGCTTGCTCCTCGAGCGTCGGGAAGACATAGCCCCTCAATAGTTGCGGCACGTCCTCCAGCTTGGCCCCGGTGATCGTGGCGATCTTCGCCGCTTGCGGCGACGTCACCGACCAGGCGTCCGGCTTGGCCAGGAACTCGGCATAGCCGCGCCCGTCACCTTGACGAAGTCGCGCACCGCTTCCGGGTTCCTTTCGGCGAAATCGGTGCGCACGATCCAGGCGTCGAAGGTCGGCGCGCCCCAGGCGGCGACCTGCGAGGAATCCAGCACGACCTTGCCCGAAGTCTTGATCTGACCGAGTGCCGGATCCCAGACATAGGCGGCGTCGATGTCGCCGCGCGCCCATGCCGCCGCGATCTCCGGTGGCCGCAAATTGAGAATATCGATCGACTTCGGGTCGACACCCTCATGCTTCAGCGCGGCAAGCAGGCTGTAATGCGTCGTCGAAACGAAGGGCACCGCCACCTTCCTGCCGGCAAGGTCGGCGGCCTTCTCGATGCCGGCGCCGTTGCGGGCGACAAGGGCCTCGGATTCGCCGATCAGCCCGACAATGAAGATTGTCTGGATTGGAAGCTCGCGGCTCGCCGCCGCCGCCAGCGGGCTCGAACCGACATAGCCAATGTCGACCGATCCGGAAGCGATGGCGGCGATCACGTCGGCGCCGGAATCGAATTTCCGCCAGTCGATTGCCGCCTTGGTCGCGCTCTCATAGGCGCCGTCGGCCTGCGGCACCTTCGAGGGCTCGACGACCGTCTGGTAGCCGATAGTGATCTTGAGGTCCTGCGCATCGGCTGGGCCGAGAAAGGCGGCGCCAGCCAAGGCCGCCGAGGACAAGAGAACGATACGTCGCGAAATGGTGGACATGAAACGCTCCTTGGAAACGAGGAAAACCCGGATTGCGTTTCATAGTCATCTAACTCTATCGTTCTTGTAGAGTTAAATCCTTCCAATCGGTGCGGTCTTGTTAGAAAAATTCATCTGGCTATGGCAGTTCGCGCGCTTCTGGGTGACGGCTCGGGTGAGAACTATCGTCCTTGCCCGGGAACCTCTTCCACGTCGTCCTTGCGCGCAACAAGGATTTTCCCGTTTTCGCCCCTGCATCGGCAAATCCATACTGTGGATAGCCAAGAAATTGGAAACAAGTTCCCTGTGTTCGCGGTTAAGTCTAGTATCCTTATCGACATTGAAGGATTGGAGAGGACGATGAGCGACGCCACCCTCCTTGTTGCCGCGCGCGGCATGCTTTGGCCTTCAAATTCAGGGGCAGAAGCTGCTGTTGGTATTCTCGCCGATCGGGACATTCCTGCCGCCGGCCAGTTTGCCGGTGTGTCATTCGCGGTGGCTCCTGTGCTCGCAAGAGCACAAGCCCCGGCCAAAATGGCCATTGCGGCGTGAAAACGAAGCAAAATCAACGTTTCTCGGCTTGTATATCATGTCACTAGAATTTATCTGTAGTGACAGCTTGGACGCGGCGGGGAGGCACGCCAGGCGTTTCGCAACCGGTGGCCTTGCGCCATCGCATGACAGAGAAACGTGCGGGTTATGCTCACGAAAAAAGGTAAATACGGCCTCAAGGCGCTCGTCCATCTGGCGCGCCTGCCGGTTGGACAGCTCGCCTTCGTCAACGACATCGCCACAGGAAACAATATTCCGAAGAAGTTCCTCGATGCCATCCTTGGCGAATTGCGCAATGCCGGTTTCGTTCAGAGCCGCAAGGGCAAGGAAGGCGGCTACCGGCTGGCACGCCCAGCGGACGAGATCAAGGTCGGCCACGTCGTGCGCGTGCTCGACGGGCCGCTTGCCCCCATTCCTTGCGCCAGCCGCACCCAGTATCAGCGCTGCGAAGACTGCAACGAGGCGACATGCCAAGTCCGACACCTGATGCTGGAGGTCCGGCAGGCCATCGCCGAGGTGCTGGATCAGCGCAGCCTCGCGGAAATGCGCGACATCGCCGGCGACGAGGATTTTTCGGCGGCGTTGAAAATCCAGGCCTGAACCAATCTCTCCTGAGCCGGCGACGATCGCCAGGACAGCTGGTGTGCGCATGACCGGGCGCGCTACGCCAAGTTCGATCATCATTGTCGGCGGCGGCGCCAGCGGTGTCGTGCTTGCCGCTCATCTGCTGAAGTCGCCCAATCCCGATCTACGTGTCAGCCTGATCGAAAAACGCCCGCATTTTGGGCAAGGCATGGCCTATTCAACGCTGCTGTCGGCGCATGTGCTGAATGTCAGCGCGTCGGGCATGAGCGCCTATGCCGACGATCCCGGCAATTTCTCGCGCTGGCTGCTTGAACGCGGCCTGGCAACGCCGGAACAGGCGCCGGTCTATGCGCCGCGCAGCGTCTACGCCCGCTATCTCAAGGAGTTGCTCGACGAGCTCGAGGCGCGTGAGCAGCAGACGGGCCGGCTGCGCTTGATCCGCGAGGAGAGCCTGTCGATCTCGCCGACCGCGTCAGGCGTCGAAGTGGCGCTGGCCAACGGCACCAGCGTGGTTGCGCATCTTGCCGTGCTCGCCACCGGCCACGACGAAGAGCCGGGGGCGGGGCAGGGGCATGCGATCAGGATGGGATCCGAGGCGGACACTGCGCTCGACCCCGAAGCCCGAGTCCTGGTGCTGGGCACCGGCTTGAGCATGGTCGATGCCTTCCTGTCGCTCGAGCAGCGCGGCCACCGCGGCGCGATCGTCGCGGTGTCGCGGCGCGGCCTGCTGCCTTCGCCGCATCGCAAGGGCAATCCGATCAAGCTCGACGTTGCCGACATTCCGCTCGGCACCCAGCTTTCCTATTTCGTCGGCTGGTTCCGCGACCTGATCCGGGAAAACCAGAAGGCCGGCATCGACTGGCGCGACGTCGTCGACGGTCTGAGACCCTTCAACCAGAAGATCTGGCAGAACTGGCCGTCCTCGGCCAAGCGCCGCTTCGTCGAGCACACCAAGGCCTGGTGGGACATCCACCGCCATCGCATGGCGCCGGAAGTCTACGCCCGCGTTGCCGAGGCGGTGCAAGCGGGCCGCATCCGCCTTGTCGCCGGCCGCGTCGTCGAGATCGCCGCCGGCGACGGCTTCAGCCTACAGGTCCAGTCGCGCCACACGCAGCAGCTCGAAAGGTTCGACGTCACCCGCATCTATGATTGCACAGGCATCGCCAGGGACATCTCGACCACCTCGAACAGCGTGGTGCGGTCGCTGGTCGAGCGTGGACTGGCACGGCCGGATCCGCTGCGCCTCGGCCTCGACGTGACCGCGAACTGCGAGGTCATCGCCGGCGACGGCACGGTATTCGCCAATATCCTCGCCGTCGGGCCACTGACGCGCGGCACCTTCTTCGAAATCGACGCCATTCCCGATATTCGCGTGCAGTGCGCGCGGCTGAGCAAGCGCTTGCTCGGATGAGGCCGCCTCTGTCTTGACGCGATCTCGGATGCAAGACCACTGTCGCCGGGTGAAAAGATCTCGACCGCATAGCCGCGTTCGGTGAAGGCGAACCAGGGGTGCGGGAGCTCGCTCCACCAGAGCCGACCAGCAGCCTGTGGTGGTCGAGACAGCCAGGCGATGACGCCACACGTTTCGGCCGTCTCGCATCGACCGGATTGATGTCGCGCACGCTCGTCTTCGTTCTCCTCCATGGATTTTGTAGTCGGCGAGGCCGTGAGCCGCGACCCTGGCCAGATGGCCGGGCAAATTCTGCTTTCGTCGTCACCGTGCCTTGCCTACCATGGCGCATGACCCAACGCGGAAGACTCTACGGCTGTCCGGTCGAGTTCGCGCTCGACGCGCTCGGGGGCAAATGGAAGACGGTGATCCTGGCGCGCATCAAGGAACAGCCGATGCGCTATTCCGACCTGCGCCGGCTGATTCCCTCACTCTCGGACAAGATGCTGACGCAGCGCCTGGCCGAGCTTGTCGAGATCGGCTTCGTCACGCTCCAGACGTCGCCCGACGGCAAGGGGCGCTACGCCTTGACCGGGCGCGGTGAAGATCTCGCCGCCGCGCTCCAGGCGCTCTACGACTGGGGTAGCGTGCACGGTCGCGCCGAAGGCGTGCGCTTTCGCACCGACAGCGCAGCCACCACCTAGATCAATTCCGGGAAAGCGCGGAGCGGTTTTCCGTCCGCAATTGCGTGAAACCGTGAATGGCTCCAGCAAGCCGATTGCCCTCAACCCGCGCCGGCAAGGGCGCTGCAGAAGCTTGCGACGTTGGTGACGACGGCTTCGCCGAGGAAGCGTAGCGTCGCCATCGAGCGGTCGCGCGCTTCGCGGTTGCCGAAGCCACAGGCATCCTCGATTACCACGGAGACAAAGCCATTGTCGGTCGCCTGGCGAACGGTCGGCTCGATGCCGATCTCCATGGCGATGCCAGCGAGCGCTATCGTGCGCACGCCGCAATCGCGCAAGGCAAAGCCGAGCGCGGTGGAATCGAAGGCCGACATCGTGAGCTTGTCGAATACCGCCTCGTCCGCGCGGGGGTCCAGCTCGGGCACGATCCGCGTCGCTTCGGCGTCGCGCGGGAACCACGGCTCGACCGTGTCGGGGCTGTCGCGCCGCTGCCAGGCCATGGCGGTGCGCAGCTGCGTCGCGCCCATCCATTTGCGCGGCAGCGACAGGTGGCGCGTGAACGCCACCCGCATTCCGGCCCCGCGCGCCGCTTCCAGCACCGTGCCGGTACGCTCGACGATGGTCGCGGCGCCGGCCACCTGCCGGCAGATGCCGACCTGCATGTCGTAGACCACCAGCGCCGTGCGGCGCGGATCGCACCACTCAGCCAGGCTGGCCGGGATTTCGATCCCGTCGCTCGACCGGATCATGCCGCAGTCCGGTCCCATGGCTTGGCGATATCGACCGTCGGATCGAACAGGAATTCCAGCGGCAATGGCGCGTCGAAGGCGATGAAGTGCCATTCTAGCAGCCCGGCCTTGGACAGCGGGAAGTCCTCGGTGTAGCGCCGCGCTTCCGCGACGCTGTCGAGCTCGAAGACGATGATGACGCCGCCAATATCGGCGCGCGCATAATTCTCGCGCACGATCCCCGCCTTCCAGAGCCGCCAGACATTCGACACTTCGTCGCGCAGATAAGGCCGCAAATCGTCGAGCGTGACGCCGGGCTTGAAATTGTCATAGGCAAGAATCTTCATCGGCCGTTCCTTGTATTGCTGTTCGCCCAGCGCCGGGTAGCATGGCCGAATCGGCGGCCGCAACGAACGAGATGGTGCGTTGAAACGCCCGCACGATTGCCGTTGATCCTATGGGCGGCCGCGGGATAATTTTTGCTGAAGAGGAGGAAAAAGTGCGGTGACCATCGAAAGGCTGAACCCCGAGGGCATGCACAGCAATCCGGCCTATTCACAAGGCGTGTCGCTGCCGGCATCCGCGCGCATCGTGCTGGTCGGCGGCCAGAATGGCGTCGACGCGCAAGGCCGGATCGTCGCCAGGGACGATCTCCCTGCGCAGACCGCTCAGGCGCTTTCCAACCTGGCAAAGGTGCTGGAAGCCGGTGGGGCAAAGCCTGAAGACCTCGTCAGCCTCTCGGTCTATATCGCCGGCGACCTGGACATAGGGCCGGCCTTCGGCGCCTGGATGGCGTTCTGGGCAAACCGTGGCGCGCCGCCGATCATCAAGGTGCTGCGCGTCGCCGGCCTCGGCAATCCGGATTTTCTGATCGAGATCGAAGCCCAGGCCGCGATCGCCTGAACCCTAAGCGGGTTCTGCAAATCTTTTGCCCCTGCCTGCAGGCCGACGAAGCTTTCGCGAAATTCCATTCCCCTGCTGGCGGCCGGATTGGCACGATCTATCTTCTTTCCAACTGCAAACGGCTGGAAAAGACGGTAGGTTGCCGTCTTCCAGGGCGGTTGCTCATTCTGGCAACGGAGCATCTGACATGAGCAAGCACAAGATCGTGGCATCGGACGATGCATCGTCCCGCCTGCGCCCGCCTTATGCCTCGGTTCTCGACCTGATCGGGCAGACGCCGGTCGTCGAGCTGACCAAATTCGACATCGGCAAGTGCCGGCTGTTCATCAAGCTCGAAAGCCAGAATCCCGGCGGCTCGATCAAGGACCGCATCGCGCTGTCGATGATTGCCGCCGCCGAAAAACAGGGCAAACTGAAGCGCGGCGGGACGATTGTGGAGGCGACCGCCGGCAACACCGGTCTTGGTCTCGCCCAGGTCGGCATCCCCAAGGGCTACCGCATCATCCTGGTCGTCCCCGACAAGATGTCGCGCGAAAAGATCCAGCATTTGCGGGCGCTCGGCGCGGAGGTGCGGATGACGCGTTCCGATGTCGGCAAGGGTCATGCCGAATATTATCAGGACATGGCCGAAAAGATCGCCGCCGAGCTGCCCGGCGCCTTCTATGCCAACCAGTTTGCCAACCCGGCCAATCCGCTGGCTCATGAAACCACGACCGGACCGGAAATCTTCCAACAGCTCGAAGGCGACGTCGATGCGGTTGTCGTCGGCGTCGGGTCCGGCGGCACGCTGACCGGGCTCGGCCGCTACTTTGCGAAAGTCTCGCCAAAGACCGAGATGATTTTGGCCGATCCGGTCGGCTCGGTGCTGGCGCCGTTGATCAAGACCGGCAAGATGATAGAGGCCGGGAGCTGGACCGTCGAAGGCATCGGCGAGGATTTCGTCCCGCCCAATGCCGATCTGTCGCTGGTCAGGAAGGCCTATTCCATCCCCGACAAGCAGAGCATGCTGGCGGTGCGCGACCTGCTTTCGAAGGAAGGCATCCTCGCCGGCTCGTCGTCCGGCACGTTGCTTTCGGCAGCGCTCCGCTATTGCCGCGAGCAGACCGTGCCGAAGCGCGTCGTCACCTTCGTCTGCGACAGCGGCAACAAGTACCTGTCGAAAGTGTTCGACGACTTCTGGCTGGCCGAGCAGGGCCTTGCCGAGCAGGAGCAGCATGGTGATTTGCGCGATCTGGTGATGCGTTCGCACCGCACCGGTGACACCGTGTATGTCGGTCCGGACGAAAGCCTGCTCAACGCCTATGGCCGTATGCGCCGCTCGGACGTCTCGCAGCTGCCGGTGCTGGACGAGGGCAAGCTCGTCGGCATCATCGACGAAAGCGATATCCTCGCCAAGGTCGAAGGCCCCTATGACAGCCGCTGGGACCGCTTCAAGGCTCCGGTCAGTACGGCCATGACCTCTACCCTGCACACGCTGCAAGCCAGCCAGACGCTGGACGCGTTGCTGCCGGTGTTTGATCGCAACGAGGTCGCCATCGTCTTCGACGGCGACGAATTCATCGGGCTGATAACACGCATTGACCTGATCAACCATCTGAGGCGCGCCCGATGACCGTCAAAGCCACCGTATCGGGCAAAAACCGCCTCGCCTTTTCGACGCGCACCATCCATGGCGGCCAGAGCCACGACCCGACGACGGGCGCGGTGATGGTACCGATCTATGCCACTTCGACCTACGGTCAGCAGAGCCCGGGCGTGCACAAGGGCTTTGAATATGCCCGCAGCCAGAACCCGACCCGCTTCGCCTTCGAACGCGCTGTGGCCGATCTCGAAAGCGGCACAGCCGCCTTCGCCTTCGCTTCGGGGCTGGCAGCGATCGCCACTATTTTCGAACTGCTCGATTCCGGCGCCCACATCGTCGCCACCGACGACATCTATGGCGGCACGTTTCGGCTGCTCGAGCGGGTGCGCAAGCGCTCCGCCAACCTCCAGGTCGACTTCGTTGACTTCACCGATCTTGCCGCGGTCGAGGCGGCGATCCGCCCGGAAACCAAAATGCTCTGGGTCGAGACGCCGACCAACCCGCTGCTGCGTGTCGTCGACCTCGAAGGCGTCGCAGCACTTGCCAGGCGCAAAGGCGTGCTCTCAGTCGCCGACAACACTTTCTGCAGCCCCTATCTGCAGCGGCCGCTGGAGCTCGGCATCGACATCGTGGTCCATTCGACGACAAAATACCTCAACGGCCATTCCGACATGGTCGGCGGCGTCGCCGTGGTCGGCGACAACAAGGATCTCGCTGACCGGCTGAAATTTCTGCAGAACGCCATCGGCGCCATTTCCGGGCCGTTCGACAGTTTCCTGGCGCTGCGCGGACTGAAGACGCTGGCGCTGAGGATGGAGCGTCATTCGTCGAACGGCCAGAAGATCGCGCACTGGCTGGAAAGCCGTCCCGACATCCGCCGTGTCATCTATCCCGGCCTGCCCAGCCACCCGCAGCACGCCATCGCCAGGCGGCAGATGCACGCCTTCGGCGGCATGATCACGGTCGAGCTCGACCGCGACCTCGCCGGCACCAAACGCTTCCTCGAACATACGCAACTGTTCACGCTGGCCGAAAGCCTCGGCGGCGTCGAAAGCCTGATCGAGCACCCGGCGCTGATGACGCACGGCTCGATCCCGGCGAAAAAACGCGCCGAGATCGGGATTTCGGATTCGCTGGTAAGGCTGTCAGCCGGGATCGAGGATGGCGACGATCTGATCGCGGATCTGGATCAGGCGCTGGCGAGCTGAGCCCGCCAACAAGAACCTGCGAGACGTCGGCAGGACAGTGCCCCCCTCTGCCCTACCAGGCATCTCGGCCACGAGGGGGGAATTTGGCCGTCATCTTGCGCTGAAACACGCACGGGACGGCGAAGCTGCCGATCTCCCCGCTTGTGGGGGAGATGTCCGGCAGGACAGAGGGGGCGTGAAGGATCGCGAACGAGCGGCGCTTATTCTGCATCCATATCCATGTGTCTTACATTCTATTCCGTTGACCTTGGCGCCATCTGGCAGAATTGTAGCTTCCTGATCCACCTTGCTGCCTGGCTCCGGAAGCTATGAACAACCGACAACGCAACCAACCGACGGCAAGCGATACCCCGCTCACCTTCGCCATCCTGGTCTTCCCAGGCTTTCCGATGATGGCGTTCAGCTCGGTGATCGAGCCGCTGCGCGCGGCGAACGTGCTGGCCAAGCGGGACTGGTACCGCTGGATCATCGTCGGCGCCGCCGAAGGCCCCGTCGAGGCCTCGAATGGCGTCGTCATTCAGCCCGGCTTTTCCGCCCATGACGCGCCGAAGGTCGATCGCATCGTCGTCTGCTCAGGCGGTGACGCCGATCATCTCGTCGCCGAGGATGCCGTGAGCTGGATCCGCAAAAGCCTGCGCGGCGGTGCCCATATCGGCGCGGTGGCGGATGCCGCCTTCTTCCTGGCTCGGGCCGGCCTGCTCGACGGTCATGCCTGCACCTTGCACTGGACCAGCCAGGCTGCCTTCACCGAAGCGTTTCCGGACATCGAGCTGAGGCGCGATCTCTATGTCATCGACCGCAAGCGCTTCACTTCGGCCGGTGGCGTCGGCAGCCTCGACATGATGCTGGAGATCATCACCGGCGATTATGGCGCCGAACTGGCCGCCGGCGTCGCCGAATGGTTTGTGCACAGCCCGCTACGCTCCAGCGTCGACCGCAAGCTGATGCCGCTCAGGCTGCGGACCGGCGTGCAGAACGAACTGGTGCTGTCGGCCATCGCCATCATGGAGGATGCGGTGGAGGAGCGGCTCGGCATGGCGGAACTGGCGGGGCGACTTGGTATCTCCTCCGATAAGCTCGAACGCAATTTCCGCTCCGAACTCAGTATCTCGCCCAACGGCTATTACCGCCGCCTGCGGCTGAAGCGTGCCGCCGACCTCCTGGCGCATTCGACGCTGATGGTGCGCGACGTGGCGCTGGCCTGCGGCTTCGCCTCGATGTCGAGTTTTGCGCGGGCGTTTCGGGAGGAGCATGGCCATGCGCCGAAGGTGATGCGGAGGCATTAGGTATTTCGGACGTTGGCGGGACAGCGCCCGGGACAGCGCCCCCTCTGTCCTGCCGGACATCTCCCCCACGAGGGGGGAGATTGGCAGCTTCGATGCTCCGCTCCTCCTGCGACGGTGGAAATTCACGAAAGCGGCGATGACGAGCCGATCTCCCCCCTTGAGGCAGGGCTATCGCAGATGGAAAGCCGAGGCTTTCGCTCTACGACGTACCCCCACCCCTAACCCCTCCCCACAAGGGGGAGGGAGACTTCCGTTGGCGCTGACCTCGGCAAATTGCCTGCCTTTCGGCGCCAAAAGGGGAAGTAAGGGCGGGCGGCAGCGTTCCCTCCCCCTTGTGGGGAGGGTTAGGGTGGGGGTCCATCTTCGTAAGAATCCAAATGCGATTGCCCTGCCCCTTGAGGGGGGATGTCCGGCAGGACAGAGGGGGGCGCCGTAGAACGCTACGGAACGACTTCAAGCGGTATTTCGCACAACATCTGCGGTATCTCGCACAGCCTCTACGCGGCGCATGGCCCATCCTCGCCGCTTCCAGGAGGCACCCATGAGCATCGTCGTTTTTGACCCCGACAGCACCGAGGATGTCGACTTTAGGGATCGCATGCGCCATCCGGCGGCGGCGGATCCGGCCGGCGGTATGTGGCTGTCGGACACCGAGCCGTCCTTCATCGACGCCGACGCGCTGCGCAAGGGCCGGCTTGCCAGGCTGCGCGCCTGGATGCGCGAGGCCGGCTATGGCGGCGTCGTTTTGTTCGATCCCTACAACCAGCGCTACGCCACCGGTTCGCGCAACATGTTCGGCTATTTCCTGCGCAACTCGACGCGCTATTTCTTCATACCCACCGAAGGGCCGATCGTGCTGTTCGAATATCCGCAGAGCTACCATGTCTCGATGGTGCTCGACACGATCGACGAGGCGCGTCCGTCCAAGCTGGTCTGGTCGTCGGTGTCAGGCCGCGACGACGAGACCGCCGGCCCGTTCGCCGATGAGATCGCCGAATTGCTCAAGGTGCATGGCGGCGGCTCGATGAAGCTCGGCCTTGACCGCTGCAGTCATCTGCAGGCACTGGCGCTCGAAAAGCGCGGCTGCGAAGTGCGGGATTGCCAGGGCGAGATTTTGGCGGTGCGCGCGGTCAAGACGCCCGAGGAAGTAAAATGCCTGCAGGTGTCGATGGCTGGTGCCGAGGCTGCGGTCTATGCCGTGCGCGAGGCGATCAAACCTGGCGTTTCCGAAAACGAGCTGTTCGCCATCATGTATGGTGAGGTCATCCGGCAAGGCGGCGAGTTCATCGAGACCCGGCTGCTGACCTCGGGCCAGCGCACCAATCCGTGGTTCAACGAGGCGAGCGGCCGCAAGATCAGGCCGGGCGAACTCTTGGCGCTCGATACCGATACGATCGGCTGCTACGGCTATTATTCGGACTTTTCGCGCACCTTCCGTTGCGGACCGGGCAAGCCGACGGATTATCAGAAGTCGCTCTACCGCATGGCGCACGACCAGGTTCAGCACAATATCGGGGTCGTCAAGCCGGGCATGGCGTTTCGCGAGATTGCCGAAAGGGCCTGGAAGATACCGGACCGCTTCGTCGACCAGCGTTATACCTCGGTCATGCACGGCGTCGGCATGCATGGCGAAACGCCGTTCATAGCGCACGCCATGGACTACGAGACCTATGGCCGCGACGGTTTCATCGTGCCCGGCATGGTGGTCAGCGTCGAAAGCTATATCGGCGAGAAGGGCGGCCGCGAGGGCGTCAAGCTGGAAGACGAGATCCTGATCACCGAGACCGGCACCGAGCTCCTGTCGCGCTTCCCCTATGAGGATGATTTCCTTGACAGACACGTTTGAGTGCTGACAGGCAGTTTTGCATGAAAAGCCCGATCTCGATCAAGCGCGGCAAGGCGGCGGCGGTGTTTATCGATCTCCAGGAGGAGCATCGGCGGGACAAGCGCTATCTGGTCGAAGGCTATGGCGATATCCTCGCCAACGTCCAGCGCCTGCAGACAGCAGCACGGGCCAATCATGTGCCTTTGTATCACTGGGCCTATATCGTCGATCTCGCCACGGCGCGGCCGTTCCACCCGGTCGAGGCCAGCGGCAAGTCGGCATTTTCCGACAAGGACGATCCGCTGACTGCGATCTGCGCGGAAGTAGGCCCGGCGACAGGCGAGATGATGTTGGTCAAGACCGATGCCAGCGCCTTCCGCGCGGGGCCTGCCGCCGAGCGGCTGAAGGCCGATGGCATCGAGTGGCTGGTCGTTGCCGGCGTCTGGACCGAGGCCTGCATCGATGCCACCGTCAAGGATGCGGTGGCGCTCGGGTTTCGAGTGCTGCTGGTCAAGGATGCCTGCGGCAGTGGCAGCACGGCGATGCACCAGACGGCCATCCTCAACCTTGCCAACCGGCTCTATGGCGGTGCCGTCACCACCACCGACGGCGCCTGCCGGCTGCTGGCAGGCGAGACGGTCGAAGCCTGGCAGGTCGAGGGCTCGGTGCCGCTGCGCTTCAGCTATGAAAATGCTGCCCGGCTCTACGCCGAGCTCTGAGCGGGATCGCGCAGCGATGATCACCGAGGCCGAGCGACCCGGAACGAGAGGGCGCGGAAAATACCAGACGCTGCTCGATCCGGAGCTGTGGGCCTATATCGATCGGGTCAACGAGTGGTATCCGCCCGAAATCGTCTACATGCCGATCGACAGGCAGCGGGCGGTCTATGATGCCATGTGCCGGGCGTTTCGCGAGCCCTATCCACCCGGCGTCAAGGCCAGCGACAGCGCGGTTCCTGCCGGCGACCGTGCGATCCCGGTCCGGCGTTACCAGATGGCGGGCACGGCGCCGCAGGCGATGGTTGTCTATTATCACGGCGGCGGCTTCGTCCTTGGCGGCCTCGACAGCCATGACGACATCTGCGCCGAGATATGCGCCGGCACCGGCTTTGCCGTGCTGTCCGCCGATTACCGGCTGGCGCCCGAGCATCTGCATCCGGCCGCCTTCGACGATGCGCTGGCCGTATTCGAATGGGCGACGGCGACGGCCGGCCTGCCGATAGTGCTCTGCGGCGAAAGCGCCGGCGGCAATCTGGCCGCTGCGGTGGCACAGGCGACACACCGCCATCCTCGCCATGCGATCGGCCAGGTGCTGATCTATCCCGAGCTCGGCGGCCCGGAACCAGTTGGCAAAGAGAGCGCCGGCTCCTGTGTCGAGCACGCCGAAGCGCCGCTGCTGACGTTGCGCGATATCGAATTCTATCGCAACGTGCGCTCCGCAAAGGCACAGTCGCCCGACGATCCGACCTTTTCGCCACTCCGAGGCAGCAATTTCTCCGGCCTGCCGCCGACCTTCATCATCACGGCCGAGTGCGATCCGCTGTCCTCCGACGGCGAGGCCTATCGCGACTGCATCCTCGCCGCCGGCGGCCGCGCCTGGTGGCGCGAGGAGCCGCGTCTGGTGCACAGTTTCCTGCGCGCCCGCAAAACCGTTCCGCGCGCCGGTGAAGCCTTCGCCCGCATCATTGCGGCCATCGCCGCGCTTGGCAAAGGCGACTGGCCTTACTGAGGTTGCGAAGGCCCCCTCATCCGGCCGCTTCGCGTCCACCTTCTCCCCGCTGGCGAGAAGAGCCTGGCATCAACGCAGGCGACCTCCTCTCCCCCCGGGGGCGAGGTCGGATTGCCCCGAACTGCCCTTCGCAATTCGGTTGGCGATCCGGGTGAGGGGGACCTTCCGCTTGCGGAACAGCGCACAAGAACTGCGGAAGTCCGAACACTCCCCCACGGGCGCTCGCCCTATCATCCCCGAGGCAATGGCGCTCCGGCGATCGCATCCGTCCCCCGCGTTTGGCGATCGGCAGAGGTGCCCAACAACAGGGGAATGACGACAATGAAGTTCATGCTGACCGATCGAAAACTGCATCCGCAGGCCGAGCCCGTCGCCGATGGCTTCAAGAAAGGCCAGATGAACCGGCGCGAATATCTCGCCACCATGGCTGCGCTCGGTGTCAGCGCTGCCGGCGCGCTGGCGCTTGGCGGGCTTGCTCCGTCACCGGCCAGGGCCGAGGAGGCGAAGCGCGGCGGCGTCTTGCGCGTTGCCATGAATGTCAAGGGCTGGAAGGATCCGCGCACCTTCGACGGCGTCGAGATGTCCAACGTCGCCCGCCAGTGCAACGAATATTTGGTGCGCTGGAAGCGCGACTTCACCTTCGAGCCATGGCTGCTCGAGAGCTGGGAGACCAGCGACGACGCCCGCGTCCTGACCCTGCATATCCGCAAGGGCATCACCTGGTCGAACGGCGACACCTTCAACGCCGACGACGTGATCCACAATCTGACGCGCTGGTGTGATGCGTCCGTCGCCGGCAATTCAGTCGCCGCGCGCATGGGCGCACTGGTCAACGCCGATACCAAGAAGCCCGTCGACGGCGGCATCGAGCGCGTCGACGACGTCACCGTGCGGCTCAATTTGCCGAAGCCCGACATTTCGCTGATCGCCGGCATGGCCGACTACCCGACGCTGATCATGCACCGCAGCTATGAAGGCGACGGCGATCCGCTGAAGGCATTGGCGATCACCACCGGGCCTTGCGAACTCGTGGCATGGGACGCCGAGGTCGGCGCCGAAGTCCGCCGCAAAGACAAGCCATGGTGGAAGGGCGAGTTCTACCTCGACGGCATCAAATGGGTGGACTACGGCTCCGACCCCAATGCGATGCTGTCGGCCTTCGAATCGGGCGAGATCGACACCGATCACGAAACCGCCTCCGACACGGTTGCGCAGACCGACTCCATGGGCCTGAGCAATTCGGAAATCGCCACCGGCTCGACCATCGTCGCGCGGTTCAATATCGGCAATCCGCCCTATGACGACATCAAGGTGCGCCGCGCCGCCCAGCTCGCCGTCGACAACGCCGCCGTGCTGAAGATCGGCATGGACAACCGCGGCAAGCCTGCCGAGAACCATCATGTCGGGCCGATGCATCCCGAATATGCCGATATCGGCCCGGCCGTCCGCAACATTTGATCAAGCCAAGGCCCTGCTCGCCGGGGCCGGCAAGGCCGACCACGAATACGAACTCATCTCGGTCGACGTGGACTGGCAGAAGAGCTCCGGCGACGCCATCGCTGCGCAGATGCGCGAGGCCGGGCTGAAGATCAAGCGCACCGTGCTGCCGGCCGCGACCTTCTGGAACGACTGGAGCAAATATCCTTTCTCCTGCACGGAATGGCTCGGCCGGCCGCTCGGCGTCCAGGTGCTGGCGCTCGCTTATAAGTCTGGCGCCGCGTGGAACGAGACCGCCTACGCCGATCCGGAATTCGACAGTCTGCTCGACAAGGCGCTGGCGATGCCCGATCCCGGCGCCCGCAAGGAGCTCATGGCCAAGATCGAACAGAATCTGCGCGATTCCGGCGTCATCATCCAGCCCTACTGGCGCTCGGTCTACCGCACCTACCGCAAGGGCGTGCATGGCTGCGAGCAGCACCAATCGCTCGAGCAGCATTTCGAGAAGGTCTGGCTCGAGGCGTAGCCTTGCAGACGACCAATTGTCGGGGCCAGCGCCGCTCTTTCTTCCTTCTCCCCTTGTGGGAGAAGGTGGATTGGCGCGCAGCGCCAAGACGGTTGAGGGGTGCGGACGGAGTGCCGTCAGTATCAAGCTGGAACACCCCTCATCCGGCCGCTTCGCGTCCACCTTCTCCCACAAGGGGAGAAGGAAGAGCCACGCCAGGCCTTGAAATCTCCAGTCCAAGCCGCACGGTCTCCCGCACCAGCAGGTCCAGATCGTCGCGCCGGGTGCGGTGGTTGTTGATCGCCACCCTGAGGCTATGCTGGCCATGCACCGTCGTGTCGGAAATGGCGGCGATGCCTTCTTCCTGCAGCCTCAGCATGATCTCGGTATTGAGCGCTTTCAGGCGCTCCCCGCCCAGTCCGTCCGCGCGGTAGCGAAAGCACACGATGTTGATGCTCACCGGCGCTACCAGTTCGAGTGCCGGTTCGGCCGCGATCAGCGCGCCGAGATAATGCCCTTGCGCGATGTTCTGGTCGATCAGCCGGCTCCCAAAATCGCGCAAGCTGTGTGCGCTGCTCGCCTATCTGGCGCTGGCGCCGCATCCGGTCGGCCGCAGCCGCCTCTGCGAGCTTTTGTGGGATGTGCCGCCCCCACTGTGCCTCTATTTGGCACTCCGCAGCGTTGAAAAGTCGGGCAAAGGGCACGTTTCTTTCGGCCCTCGCAAGGGTTGGCTGGGTTCGACAAAATACCACAATAGATCGCGATTGGGGTGGGTTCGTCGCGCCCTTTTTGTAGAGCTGGCGCAAAATTCACAACAGCATAGAATATTGCTTGTACTAACTCGGCTTAATGAGAACAAACCTAAGGAAGCATTCCTGAATCTTGCTGCTGGTCACATTTCAGTATCTGCTAAGATAGCCCGTGCTGATTCCGAATTATTAAGCATTTGCAAAATTCAATCCTGCGATATTGGGATTTGTCCTTGTCATAGGCTGACTTGGATGCATTTCTTGGAAGCACAGCCGCGTCAGCGGATCTTGAAACATGCTTGGGCGGACGGGGCACTAAGCATGGAGAGGAATATTGACACTCGCTAATGCGGCGGCCCCGGCCGGGAGCGTTCGACCCGACGCAAGAGACTACGGCAACCGTCGGCTAAGTCGTCGAATGCATCGCCCACAGCCTGGCTCTCGTTTGATGGCCGGCGAAGCTTTGCCCTCCTCCGATTGGCGCCAGCCTTCGCGGCAAAAGCGGGGATCGCCGCCTGCAATGGCCTTCCGAAATGGACGATGTCCGCCGCCAGCCAGTCGGAGGAATGAATCATGAAATTCGTAATCTATGCGGCCTTGGCCACTGCTTTGATGGCGATCGCCGGTTGTACCACCGACGACTACGGCGGTTGTCGCGGAAAGGGCTGCCTGGCTGATCGGCCCCATAAAGGTGGCCGACAGATTGACTATCGGCCGCAGTTCGACAGGAACGGCAATCCCAACTTCGATACCAGGGGCCGTTACATCGGCTGCCATGGGCTCGGATGTAAAGTCGACGATCCTGATGACGGGGATCAAAGTATCGACGACAGACCGCAGTACGACAGAGAAGGCAATCCCAACTTCGATACGCAAGGCAACTACCAAGGCTGCCGCGGCATCGGCTGCGAGGTCGATACACCGGACGATGACAATTCATCCGACGATGACGATTCCGATTAACGGACTCGGGGGCGAACAAGGAGGAAGCCAATCATGTCTGAATTCAGCGGCCTGGTCCGGCGACATGCCAAAATCGTTATGGTCGGCCTTGCGGGGTTGGGAATGGCGCTGACGTCCGCTTTCGCTGCGAATAACGCCTGTGACGGTATAAAGGTCGAAGTGACGAAGGCGCGCAAGCAGGAATATGCCCCTCTCGTCGTCTCGGCGATGACCAATAAGTTCAAGCCCGCTCAGGCAAAGTTCTTCACGATCATGGAGAGCGGCAGCTGGAGCGCCGCCTACGTCTCCACGCCGGTGAGCGACGACGGCGTGATGTTCTTCCAGACAGTCGACGGAAAGAAGCAGTTTCGCGACGTGTGGGGCGGCTATGCCGAGCCGTCGGAAAAACCTGAACTGGTATCCTGGGCGAAGAAGCTCGGAGCGCCGCAAGACCTGGCAAAGTGTTTTGCCGAGGAAGTTACGGAACGACGGTGATGATCGCTGGAAATTGCCGCTGACCGTTGGTGCAGGGGGAGAATGATTGGTGAGCGCTCCGGGGCGCCGGGGCTCTGAGATCGACTCCAATCATCAGCTGCAGGATGTGCAAAATGCAAACCGTTCGAAAATCCAGACTGATAATGCAGCTCGCCCGTGCATTGGCAACTTCAGTGAAAATGACGGCTGTTGTGAGTGTAGCTGTCCCGCACACGATCAATGTTGCGTATGCCAGCAAATATGATCTGCCGAAACCCTATGTTTCCCGGGCTCTTAACGCGGTTCTGATACCGATCAATCACGCCTCTCGGCACCGCTACCAGATCCCGCCCAAGCTTCGCGGCGTGTATGTCCTGGCCGTTGCACCCCACGGTGTTGCCGCGCGGCAAGGCATCCGACCGGGTGACGTGCTTGCCACAGTGCGGCATCAGCCGATTTCGACGCCGCGCGATGTCGATAGGTTCGTTTGGGCCGCCCTTGCCGCGAGTGCCACCAGTTTCCTGTTTGGCGTGAACCGCGGGACAGAAGTCACAGACGTCGTCGAGGTCAACACCAACATCACCGTCAACAACTTCAACACCAACATCTCGGTCAACAATATCTCCCAATGGACGAGTGTCGACAATCGAGAGGAATGGACGCAGATCGTCGATGAGTATGACGAGGAGATGGAGACGGGCCTCAATGACACAAGCTATCGCGGGGACGACTCGCAGCCTGGGGACGCCAGTCAGGACGCAGAAACGTCTCCTCCCGATGCCGATGACAAAAGTTCCGATGATCAGGACGATCCGAGCGATCAGAACGACGACACTGACGACGATAGTACGGATAACGATGCGTCGGATGACAGCACTGACAACAATAGTTCCGACGATCAGGACGATTCGAGCGATCAGAATGACGATGCAGACCCAACGGACGGTGGTGATGGCGACAACAACACCGACACTGACGACAACAGCTCGGATGACGATGCGACGGATGACAGTACCGACGACGCTGCCGGATCGAACGACGACGATGCCAACTAGCAGCCGACCGGGCCGGCAGTTCTAAACAGAGGTCAACCGATGAAAACCGCGACGCTGACCATTGCCATGGTCCTGGCCATGCCGGCTTTCGTTTTTGCCCAGGACAAGTGCTACGACGCCGCCAAGGATCAGGCCGCCGCGAACGAGTGCGCCGATGCCGCGTCCAAGAAATCCGACAACAAGCTCAACGAGCTTTACAAGCAGATTGAAACCCGCGTGAAGGATGATGTGGATACCAAGACGCTTTTTGTTCAAGCACAGCGCGATTGGGTCAAATTTCGCGACGCGGAGTGCAGTTTCCAGACCGTGGGAGCGGCCGGAGGAAGTGTAATGCCAATGCTCGTCGCGCAGTGCATGGACAGCCTGACGCAATCCCGTGTCAAAGACTTCGAGGATTACCTGAAATGCCAGGAAGGCGATCCGAGCTGCCCCGTTCCGGCAGCGAACACATCACATGCTGCACCTGCGGTGGCCGAAGAGACCGTCCCTGTCCAGGCTGCCGGACCGATACTTATTCCATTGCAACACGTCAGGGAATACGGAACCGACGGTGGTTATCACAAACTCGGGATCATGGTGGGCATCAATAGTGCCAAGCCTCGTCTGTTCGAATTCGACACCGGGTCGGATGAGTTCAACGCGGAGATCGATTCGAGCGTCCCTGGCGTAAAGCCGGTGCCCGGCAGCAAGCCCGCAATGTACGCCTATGGTGACGGCACCTATGGCGATTGGGTACAACAGGTACGGTTCGACAGCCTGTCTTTTTACGATCCGGATGATGCGTGGGAGCCTGTCGTAACCTTCGACGGCGGCTTTAGCGCTGCTCGGGTGGTGGATTACGTCTACACCAAGGGTTTCGGCGACCTCGAGGATGTGAAATTGATGCAGAAGCCCGTTGGTCAATACGGCGATACGCCAGTCTACGCGGATCTTAATGCGCGCGAGAGAATGCAGAAAGGCGAACCCGGTGGTTCGACGACGTTTTACGGCATCTTTGGAGCCGCCGATTTTATCTTTCCAGGAGACCAGACCAGTGCCCCCGGCGGTCAAACCCGAAGCGGCTATGTGGTCTCTGCCAATGCAAATCTTGGAAAAAGGAAGACGACACCGGGCTGCGGTCCGTGCCTGACGCTGAATTTGTCCCCCAGTCTGAGATCCCAGTTTACGGCCCTGACGCCGTGGGGCGAAGGGGATTTTCAGGCTTACCAGAGACGATTCCCGCGATCAGGCGCGAATGCATCCAATGAGTACGAAGGGTCTTACCGTTATACGATTTCTTTTGACCATAAGGGAAAGAAGCAATCGGTTGATTTCAGCGGACCCGTCTTATTGGATACAGGAACAGCGACATTTGTTCATATTACGAATGAAGATACTTTAAATAAGCTCAAGTCGAAAGGTTTTAAAATTGATAAATACAGTTCTGGCATAATAAACTTCAAGTTTTTTGGATTTGACGATAGTTTCAACAACAGGGAATACAGCGATGTCGTTATCGATCGCCAAAGCGATGAGGAGAGAGGCCATGGAATTTGGGTCGGCCTACCCTTCTTTCAGTCCAATTCCGTGATGTATGATCTGGAGAACAAAACAACCGCCTATTCACCCTATTTTGTCAGCGCTGCCGACTTTACGACAGACGCGGCTGTCAAGGATCAAGTGCAGCTCAACCGAGTGAACGGCGAAATGGGCAGCGACGGATGGCTCGGATTGGCCGGGAACATCTTCGGCGCCGGCGACTTCACGATCGAGAAGGACGCGGACGTGCGCATGACCGGGGCCAATACCTACACGGGCACAACCCACATCGCGGCCGATGGCTATCTTACTCTGGCCGGGCCGGGCAGCATCGAGCATTCCTCGCGCGTCATAGTCGACGGTGTGCTCAACATCGATCAGAAAGGAAACCACCTGAAGCCCTGGGGAGTGGCGCACTCCCTGAACGATACGGCCATTCGCAACCTTGGCGGTAAAGGCGAGGTCTATCTGGGCGCGGGCAGACTGATCCTGACAGCAGCCGACGGGCAATTTGATGGAACCATCGCGGACTTTGATGACGCCGGCGACAGCGGCGGCCTCGTTGTTGCCGGTGGCAAGCTGACGCTGAGCGGCAAGAACAAATATTCGGGCATGACGGAAGTGGTGGCGGGAGCGGAGTTGCACGTGACCGGCTCTTTGACCGGTGACGTTTCCGTCTCGGGACTGCTTGTCGTTGACGGAGAGGTCTCCGGCGAAGTCATGGTCAAGGAGGGCGGCACGCTGACCGGCTCAGGAAAGGTCGGCAACGTCACGGTCGCCGAAGGTGGCAAAGCTGATCCAATGAAAACCAGATAATCGGGCCATGGGCCGATCGTGGCAATAACGGACAGCTGACGAGAACATAGGGCGGGGCTGAGCAACTTAAGAGCTTGACTGCAATCGGAAAGGGAAATCGATGAAAATAGCGATATTGACTGCTGCCGTGGTTCTGGCTGCGCCGACATTCGCCCTTGCCAAGGACAAGTGCGCCGATGCCAAGGATCAGGCCACCATGAATCAGTGCTTCGGTGCCGAGTTCCAGAAATCCGACAAGAAGCTCAATGAGCTTTACAAGCAGATCGAAGCCCGCCTGAAGGACGATGCGGATACCAAGAAGCTTCTTGTTCAGGCACAGCGGGATTGGGGCAAGTTTCGCGACGCGGAGTGCAGTTTTCAGACTGCTGGATCGGCCGGAGGAAGCGTAATACCGATGCTCATCGCGCAATGCATGGACGGCCTGACGCAATCCCGTGTCAAAGCCTTCGAGGGTTACCTGAATTGCAAGGAAGGCGATCTGAGTTGCCCCGTTCCGGCCGCGAACTGACACGTGCTGCAACTTATTTGATCATGATGAAGCCGGCGGCGAGCATGACGTCGCTGCCAGATATGAACAATGCGAGGGGCATCATCACTGCGTGGGGACTTGAAGGAGGTGGATTGTGAAACGCTGCGGATCATCGCTCGCAATGGCGATTGCGGCATCTGTGCTGCTGGCATCTGCCGTGCCGGCAACAGCCCAGGATGACATGGGCTTCGACGTCAACGTCACGCTGTCCAAGAAAGCAGCCGCCAAGCTCGCGGCTGAAAAGGAGGGAATCGTCGTCTTCGCCTCCTATTACGGCGACCCCAAGCCGAGCGCCGCGAAGCACGCCAACGAAGTCGGCCTGATCGATCTCACACCGCACGACGAAGAGGTGGAGATACCGGGCACAGGCGGCCACGCCCGCATCAGCGGCGCCAAGGTCGACGCAAAGCGTCTCGACTGGCTTGCCGGCCCTCCCGATGTCAACGTCAACGTTGCGTCGGCGCGCAAGAGCAGCTCGGTCAATCTGCTCGGCTGCGATTTCATCGACGGTCCACTCAGCAACGTCCAAAGGGCGCCCGTGACGCTTCATTGCGGATTGATCGAAGAACATGTGGACACGAAGTTGAAGCCATAAGGCTCGCAAAAGTCATGCGCGTCCCCGGCGCCAACGGATCGGCGGCACGACCTGACCTACTTCAGGGAGGAGATATTCATGCGCCCACTGTTCGCTATCTGTGTCTGCCTGGCTATCATGTCCTTGTCTGCAGCCGCCCATGCCGAGCGCCGTTGTGGCTGGTACTCCAGCCCGACCCCCGGCAACCTCGTCCTGACCGACAGTGACGGGGATTGGTGGATCCAGATGCAGGGACGCCCGGATCCCAAGGGCATCGACAATGTGCCGGCCTTTGACGAGCGGCAATTCGTCGAGACCAATGTGCCTGGTTCGGGTCACGGCTACGGATGTGCGTGCATGAACGTCGTAACCAACGCCAAGCAACAGAAGATCACCAGAGTGATCTCGGGCCAAATCCTTCCGCTGCTGCGCTGTCGCAACGACAGATCGCTGCCTAACCCGGACGGATAATTG
Organism: Mesorhizobium sp. M0664; assembly: GCF_040320565.1. Classification (NCBI taxonomy): domain Bacteria; kingdom Pseudomonadati; phylum Pseudomonadota; class Alphaproteobacteria; order Hyphomicrobiales; family Phyllobacteriaceae; genus Mesorhizobium; species Mesorhizobium sp. M0664. Next base: position 13,916 of record NZ_JAMYPW010000051.1, on the reverse strand, counting down.
TTGGATATCTTGTGGATACCATGGCTGACGGTAGGCAGCTTAGAGCATTGGATCAAGAAAAAGCCCGGCAAACCGGGCTTTTTCTTGGGTCTCTGAAACCGCATCAATCGGTTCGAAACGGGAATTTGGTGCCCAGAAGAGGACTCGAACCTCCACTCCTTGCGGAACACGGACCTGAACCGTGCGCGTCTACCAATTCCGCCATCTGGGCTGGTGCGCGCTCATTAAGCGGGCGAGGGATGAGTGTCAACGCGCTTTTTTGAAAGCCGCGTTCCTTCTCCGGCTCAATGCTCCAGCACTTCCTTCGACGCCACCGTGGAATCGGCGTTGAGCGTGTAGATGATCGGCACACCGGTGCCGAGCTCGAGCTTGACGATCTCCTCGCCCGATTTGCCGTCCAGCGCCATGATCAGCGCGCGCAGCGAATTGCCGTGCGCCGCCACCAGCACGGTGCCGCCGCGCAGCACATGCGGTTGCAGATCGTGCAGGTAATAGGGCCAGACGCGCGCGCCGGTGTCCTTCAGGCTTTCACCGCCGGGCGGCGGCACGTCATAGGAGCGGCGCCAGACATGCACCTGCTCCTCGCCCCATTTCTTGCGCGCATCATCCTTGTTGAGGCCGGAGAGATCGCCATAGTCGCGCTCGTTCAGCGCCTGGTCGCGAATGGTCTCGAGGTCGCTCTGGCCAACGGCGTCGAGAATATGCTGGCAGGTCTTCTGCGCCCGGATCAGCGACGACGTGAAGGCGATGTCGAACTTCATGCCGCGCGCCCTGAGCTTGGCGCCGGCCGACTTGGCCTCGGCATGGCCCAGTTCGGTCAGGTCGACGTCGCGCCAGCCGGTAAATAGGTTCTTCAGGTTCCATTCGCTCTGGCCGTGGCGCACGAGCACGAGAGTTCTCGACATATTTGCTCCTTCAAATCTTGTGGATCAGCCAAATCTTGTGGATCAGCCAAATCTGTGGATCAGCTTGTCAGGCCGAGCACGTCCCGCATCGAATAGAGGCCCGGCTTGCGGCGGCGCGCCCACAGGGCTGCCTTGACCGCGCCGCGGGCAAAGATCGCCCGGTCCTCGGCATGATGGGCAAGCGTGATGCGCTCGCCGGTACCGGCCAGCACCACACTGTGGTCGCCGACCACCGAGCCGCCGCGCAAGCTGGCGAAACCGATCGAGCCTGCCTTGCGCACGCCGGTATGGCCGTCGCGCACGCGAACATCGTTGCCGGCAAGTGCTACGCCGCGCCCGGCAGCGGCGGCCTCGCCGAGCAGCAGCGCCGTGCCCGACGGAGCATCGACCTTGTGCCGGTGGTGCATTTCCAGGATCTCGATGTCGAAATCGTCGGCATCGAGCGCGCGCGCCGCCTGCTCAACCAGCACCGCCAGCAGATTGACGCCGAGGCTCATATTGCCTGACTTGACCACCGTCGCGTGCCGCGCCGCCGCCGCGATCCTGGCATTGTCTTCAGCCGAGCAGCCGGTGGTGCCGATGATATGGACGATGCGCGCCTGCGCCGCATAGCCGGCGAATTCGACGGTCGCTGCCGGCGTGGTGAAATCGAGCACGCCGTCGGCCTTGGCGAAGGCCGGCAGCGGATCGTCGCCGATCGCCACGCCGAGCCTGCCGACGCCGGCCAGCTCGCCGGCATCCTTGCCGAGATGTGGCGAACCGGCCGGCGCGATGGCGCCGGCGACACGCGCGCCCGGTATCGTGTGGATGGCGCGGATCAGCGCCTGGCCCATGCGGCCAGCCGCGCCCACCACCACCAGGCCCATTTCACTCACGGTCGGCGTGTCGCTCATGAATGTCTCCCGACCGCCTTTTTCGCGTGATCATTTTGCGCCGCAGTCTGGATTGGCTTGGCGTCATCGACAAGCCCCAGCCCTTTCCTGCCTTGCACCCGATGGAACCGCGCATAGACGCTGTGCGGGTCGGCCATCAGCGAGGCATGCGTGCCCTGTTCGACCAGCCGGCCCTGCTCCAGCACGATGATATGGTCGGCATTGACCACCGTCGACAGCCGGTGCGCGATGACAATGGTGGTGCGCCCTTCCATGACATGGGTCAGCGCTTCCTGGACGCGGGCCTCGGCCTCGTTGTCGAGCGCCGAGGTCGCTTCGTCGAGCAGCAGGATCGGCGCCTGCCGAACGATGGCGCGTGCAATCGATACGCGCTGGCGCTGGCCGCCCGACAGCGTCACGCCATTCTCGCCGACCGGCGTGTCGTAGCCTTGCGGCTGCTGGCGAATGAAATCGTGTGCCGCGGCCTGTTGGGCGGCGCGTTCAATCTCTGCGTCGGTGGCGCTCAGCCTGCCGTAGCGGATGTTGTCGCGGATGGTGCCTTCTAACAGATAGGGCTGCTGCGATACATAGGCGATCGAGCCGCGCAGCGAATGCTTGGTGACCTTTGAAATGTCCTGGCCGTCGATTTCGATCCTGCCCGACTCGACATCGTAGAAGCGCTGCAGCAGCGCAACCAGCGTCGTCTTGCCGGCGCCCGAGGCTCCGACGATGGCGGTCACCTTGCCGGCGGCGGCGACAAAGGTCAGATCCTGCAGGACCGGCGCCTCTTCGACATAGCGGAAGGACACGTTGTTGAAGCGCACTTCGCCAGAGGTGAATTTCGCCTCGGCGGCTGCCGGCACGTCACCTTGCTGCGGCTCGAGGTCGAGAAGCTCGTAGATCATGCGCGCATTGACCAGCGACTTTTCCATGCCAACCTGCATACGCGCCAGCCGCCTGGCCGGATCATAGGCAAGCAGCAGGGCGGTGATGAAGGCAAACACCGCGCCCGGCGGCTGGCCGCCGACGGTCGCCCGGTAGCCGGAATAGGCGATGACGCCGGCGACGGCGAAGCCGGCCAGCATTTCGGAGATAGGCGTCAGCCGTTCCGAGACGCGGGCGATCTTGTTTGCCCGCTGCTCGGCGCCCGCGACGAGGCCGCCGATGCGGCGCGACAGCTCGTCTTCCAGGGTGAAGGCCTTGACGATGGCGATGCCTTGCGTCGCTTCCTGCATGGCGCCGATCAGCCGCGAGTTGATCTGCACCGATTCACGGGTGATGCGACGCACCCGGCGCATCAGATAGGTGACACTGTAGATCAAGGGCGGGCCGATCAGCAGCGACATCGCCGAGAGCATCGGGTCCTGCCAGATCATGACGCCGACTAGCGCGACAAGCGATACCGCATCGCGCGCCAGCGATGTCAGCGTCATCGACAGGAGATCGCGGATGCCGTTGACGTTCTCGTTGATCTGCGCGGCGAGCCGGCCCGAGCGGGTGTCATTGAAGAAGCCGACGCCGAGCTTCATCAGATGGTCGAAGATGCGGCGTTGATAGCGCGCCACCAGATTGTTGCCGATTTTGGCCAGCGTCACTGCCTGGCCGTAGCTGGCCAGGCCGCGCAGCATAAAGGCGGCCAGGATCGACACGCTGATCAGCGCGATAAGATCGCCGCGCCGTTGGTAGAAGATCTGATCGATGACATCCTTCATGATCCAGGCTGTGAAGGCGGTCGTCGCCGCGATCGTCACCAGGCACAGCACGGCAAGAGCATAGTACCAGCGATAATCGCGGCTGTTCTCGGCGATGATGCGGCGGATCACCGCCACGATCTCGCTGGGACGGACTTTCCCTTTGGTTGGTGCTGGAATTGTCACGTTGGAGCGCTTTGTGGTTTCGGTTCGGCCGGACTGCAATTCGGCAACCTCTTAACGCCCCGATGGCGGCTTGCCTATGGCCGGGGACGGCGAAACTTCGTCGCGGCGCAGCTTGTGTCCTAAACCCGCCAGCGCCGCCCCGCCGTCTGCACGCCGAACAGCGACGGATTTCTGGCATAGGCGGCCAGCCCTAAAAGCGCCGCAAGCGGATGGGTGATGACGTAGACCGGCATGCCGCGCATCAGGGCGCTGTGCGGCGCCTTGTCCTCGAAGGCGGCGCGGAAATTGCCGGTGCGCAGCGCCGGCAGGATTTTTTGCGCGATGCCGCCGGTGAGAAACACGCCGCCGCGGCTCATGAACACCAGAGCGAGATCGCCGGCGGTGCGCCCCAGGCAAGTGACGAAGATCGACAGCGCCTCTTCGGCCACCGGATCGTTCTTTGCCAGCGCCGCGGCGGTGACCTCGGCAGGCGTTGTAAAGGGCGACGGCTTGCCGTCCGCCTTGGCCACCGCCCGGTAGGCATTGACCAGGCCGCGTCCGGACAGGATCTGTTCGCCGGAGATGCGGCCCTCGAGCTTCTCGATATGCGGAAACACCTGGAAATCGCGCGGCGAGCGCGGGCCGATATCCATATGGCCGCCCTCACCGGGTACCGGTATCCAGTGATGCAGCGCATAAACCAGCCCGGCGACACCGAGCCCGGTTCCCGGGCCGAGCACCACCCGCCCGGAATTCGGTTCCGGCTCGTCGCCGCCGATCTTCTCCATATGCTCTTCGCCGAGCGCGACGACAGCCAGCGCCTGTGCCTCGAAGTCGTTGAGCACCACGACGTCGCTGAGACCGAGACTGGCGAACATCTGTCTCGGCTTGACGATCCATGGGCAATTTGTAAGCGGGATCTCGTCGCTTTCGACAGGACCGGCTACCGCCAGCACAGCTGAATTCGGCCGGACCGACGAGCGGTCGAGCACGGCCGACTGGATCGCCTCGTCAATCGTATTGAAGTTGGCGGTCTGGACGATGGTCGGCTCGCCGGCCTCGGAATTCGCGTCTAGTACGATCGAGAAGCGCGCATTGGTGCCGCCTATATCGCCGATCAGGATCGGAAATCGCAACAGAGTGTCGTCGTCGCTTACGCCTGGCATGCTCTCGTCCGTTCCCGACGCGTATCGCCGTTCTCTCGTTGACTAGCGCATGACCGCAAAAAGGGAAATCGGTTTTCGAAGTGGAGATGCACGGATGCAGACGGCGAACACGCTGCCCGCATCAGTGCCCCGGTCGTGGCCGCGGCAGCGGAATGCCGATCTCGGGCGTCGCCACAAAGGCGTTCGCCGAGGCCGGAAGCGCTGCCGCGCCGGCTGCGACCGTCGGCGGCGGCGAAGACTCTGCCGCGGGAGCAGGTACGGCCGCGATCGGCACGCCGTCGCCATAGTAGGTGACTGCTTCCGCCGACGGCGGAGCTGGCGCGTCGAGCACGAACTGGCATTGCCTGGGCAGGTTCGCCATGGTCATCAGGTCGCGTGCCTTCGGCTTGTCCGGGTTCTTGTTGGGGCGCCACGGCTCCTCGGTGAACCACCAGGCCAGCGCCTGGTCGCAGCCATCGCCTGGCGCCGTCGCTTCCTGTGCCTTGCAGTCGGGTGATCCAGCCTGGCAGCCGATGCGAATGTGGAAGTGGTAGTCGTGGCCCCAGAACGGCCTGACCTTGCGCAACCAGCTACGGTCGCCTTTGACCGTGTCGCAGAGCTTCTTCTTGATCCCGGGATTGACCAAGATGCGCTCGACTTCGGGATAGCTCGCGGCGCGCTTCAACAACCGCGTGTGCATCGGCGTCCACAGCCCGTCCTTCACCAAATGGGTCTTTTCATCGACCATCAAGGTAGCGCTGATGTTTTCGCGCTCTTCGGCCGAGAGCTTACGGTCGGGCATCGGCGTCAGCCAGATGTCGGCGTCGAGGCCGATCTGGTGCGAGGCATGGCCGGTCAGCATCGGACCGCCGCGCGGTTGCGAGATGTCGCCGATCAGCAAGCCAGGCCAGCCGTCGGCAGCGGCATCGCGCGACAGTTTCTCGATCAGCGCGATCATTGCCGGATGGCCCCAGCGACGATTGCGCGACGGTCGCATCACCTCCCAGTGCCGGCCGTCCATGGGTAGGGCGACGCCGCCGGAAAAACAGCCTTTGGAATAAAAGCCGATCGATTGCGCTGCTGCGAGTGCCGGCAGCTTTTTGGCGCCGAACAGGTCCTTTGCCCGTTGCTCGGCGCTCCCTGGCTGCGTTGCAAGCGCCGCCAAGCCGGCGATGGCCAGTACTGCCGTCAGCAGCAGCGTTTTGCCCGGCAAGGCTCGCGCTAACGTCTTCCCCAAGCTGGACCCCTCCGCGATTTGAACCGCATCATACCATAGCCCGCGCAACGTATCGATCATGACCGTTTCATCGGGCTGCGCGCCTCGCCGTCGCGCCAGTCGCCGCTCGCCCACATGGCATCGAGCGCCGAGCGATAGTCGGGAAAGCGAAAGCCATAACCGGCCGCCTTGATTGCCGCATTGGCGACACGCTTGTTCTCGCTGTAGAAAGACCGCGCCATGGGCGAAAGTTGGGCGGTCTCGAACGGAATTTCGGGCGGCGGCTCGATGCCCATCAATTGGGCGGCATAGGCGACGACGTCCTGCGGCGGCGCCGGCAGGTCGTCGGTGACGTTGAAGATGCCGCCGCGATTGCCCTCGGCGAGATGCCAGAGCGCACCGGCAATATCGTCGCAATGGATGCGGTTGAACACCTGGCCCGGCTTGACCAGCCGCCGCGCAGTGCCGTTTTCCAGGTTGACCAGGGCGTTGCGGCCCGGCCCGTAAATGCCGGAAAGCCGCAGGATCGCCACCGGCCGGTGGATGTCATGGCCCAATTGTAGCCAATCCTGCTCGGCTGCAACACGCATCACCGACCGCTTCGACAACGGCCGGCATTCGGCGGCCTCGTCCACCCAATTGCCGCCACGGTCGCCATAGACGCCGACGGTGGAGAGATAGGCGATCCATTCGAGCTCCGGCATGTTGGCCGCGATCTCCTCGCGTGCCGCGCCCAGCATCGGGTCGCCGGCCTTGTCCGGCGCGACCGAGACGACGAGATGGGTTGTCTTCCCAAGGGCATCGCCGATTTCGGAGGTCAGCGTGCCATCGAAACGCAGCGGCACGATACCGGCTTGCCGCAGCGCCGCGAATTTTTCCAGCGACCGTGTTGTACCGAAGATCGTTGTGTCGGCATCCCTGTTGGCGCGGGCGAAGGCCCTGCCCGAATAACCGGCGCCGAAGATGAAAATCTGCTTTTTTGTCATGTATGCGCCTCGATCGGCTTTGGCAGGGCCAGAAGCCATTCGCCTCTCACCGCCTCTTCATGTTCTGCTTGCAAAGCGGCTGCGGCACGTTCGGCGAACTCCCGACCCGGCACCAGCCGCGACAGCGCCCATACCGCAGCTCCGCGAACCAGGGGCGAGGCGTCGTCGAGCAGCGCGCGAACGGCGCCGGCCAGCGACAAGTCCTGGGAATTGCCGGCCGCTATCAGCACGTTTCGGATAAAACGGTCGCGGCCGATGCGCTTGATCGGCGAGCCCGAAAAAAGCGTGCGGAAGGCAGTGTCGTCGAGACGCAGCAGCTCGGCGAGCGGCGGTTCGCGCAAGTCCGCGCGGGCGGCAAGCTTTGCCTCCGAAGCGGCTTGGGCGAACTTGTTCCACGGGCAGGCGGCCAGGCAGTCGTCGCAGCCATAGATGCGATTGCCGATCTTTTCCCGGAACTCATGCGGGATCGGTCCTTTGTTCTCGATGGTGAGGTATGAAATGCAGCGCCGCGCATCGAGCCGGTAAGGCGCCGGAAAGGCGTCCGTCGGGCAGGCGTCGAGGCAGGCCCGGCAGGAGCCGCAATGATCGTTCTCAGGCGCGTCCGGCACCAGCTCGGCCGTCGTGAAGATGGTGCCGAGGAACAGCCAGGAGCCATGCGCGCGGCTGACCAGGTTGGTGTGCTTGCCTTGCCAGCCGAGGCCGGCCGCCTCGGCCAGCGGCTTTTCCATCACCGGCGCGGTGTCGACAAACACTTTCACGTCCCCGCCGGCGCGCGCCACGATCTTGCCGGCGATCTCCTTCAGCCGGCCTTTCATCACGTCATGATAGTCGCGGTTCTGCGCATAGGCCGAGATCGCGCCGCGGTCGCGCTTTGCCAGGATGTCGCGTGGGTCGTGGTCGGGGCCGTAATTCATCGCCAGCACGATGATCGAGCGGACCTCTGGCCAAAGCGTCGTCGGTTTGCCTCGCCGCTCGAGCGTTTCGGCAATCCAGCCCATCGAGCCGTGAAAGCCGTCGGCAACGAATTCGGCCAGCCGTTCCGGCGCCTGCGGAATCGCATCGGGCGTGGTGACGGCAACGGCGTCGAAGCCGGCATTCCGCGCCTCGCGGTCGATCAGCGCGCGCAGCTTTGCCGTATCAGAAATCGAGGTCCGCATAATGTGACACCGGCGACAGGCCGCGCACCCGGTCGGACAGAAGCGGCCGGAACGAAGGCCGTGATTTCACCCTTGTATACCATTCGCGCGCGGCGCTGTGTTCGCGCCAGTCGATCTCGCCGAGATAGTCGAGCACCGACAGTGCCGCCGCCGCCGCGAGATCGGCATAGGTGACCTTGTTGCCGGCCAGCCAATGACGGGTGCCGGCCAGCCAGTTGGTGTATTTCATGTGCTGGCGGATATTGGCGCGGGCGGCGCGGATCGCCGCCGAATCGGGCGAGCCGCCGCCTGCCGTTTCCGGCATGACCGGCTTCAGGACGCGCTCGCGCACTAGGTGCCGGGTAACCTCGCTTTCCGCCTTGTTGAGGTACCAATCGGTCAGCCGTCGGATTTCGGCGCGCTCCATCGGATCCTCGGCGAACAGCCGCTTGTCGCGCTTGAGTACCCCGCGCGTCTCGTCGAGATATTCGGCAATGACCACTGCGCCGACGATCGGCACGTCGCCTTCGGCGAGCAGGATCGGCAGCGTGCCGGCCGGGTTCAGCGCCAGGAACTCCTTGCGCCGCGTCCACGGCTTCTCTTCGATCAGCGCCAGTTCCTCGCCATACTCGCCAAAGGCGAGGCGGACGAAGCGGCAGCTGGCGAACATCGGATGGTGGAAAAGCGTCAGCATGGTCCCGCGATAATAGAGCGCACTGGCAAATCGCCGGCTGCGCCGGTAAGTCTTGGCCGCCCGATTCAGGGGCTGTCAGGGTGCTGCGACCTATAGGGGGAGTTCCGCGCCGTGACAAGCAAGCCCTTTTCTCACGCCCTCACTCCAACGCCGAGGTTGCCATGGAAAGCCAGACCGTCGTCGAAGCGCTGCTGCTCGGCATGCTCGAGGGCCTGACCGAGTTTATTCCGGTGTCTTCAACCGGTCATATCCTGCTTGCCGGCCATTTCCTCGGCTTTCATTCGACCGGCAAGGCCTTCGAGATCCTGATCCAGCTCGGCGCCATATTGGCGATTCTCAGCGTCTATTTCCGCCGTCTCTGGAAGATGCTGCTCGAGCTGCCCTACGATCGGCTGACGCGGCATTTCGTCCTTGGCATCCTCATCGCATTCCTGCCGGCGGCCATTATCGGCGCGCTGGCGCACGATTTCATCAAGACGGTGCTGTTCGAATCGCCGCGGCTGATCTGCATCATGCTGATCATCGGCGGTGTCATCCTGCTGCTGGTCGATCGCATGAAGCCGAAGCCCTATTACCACGATGTCGAGCGGTTTCCGACCAGGCTTTATCTGCAGATCGGGCTGTTTCAGTGCCTGTCGCTGATCCCCGGCACGTCGCGCTCGGGTTCGACCATCGTCGGCGCGCTGCTGCTCGGGGTCGACAAACGGGCGGCGGCGGAATTCTCCTTCTTCCTTGCCATCCCGACGATGGTCGGCGCCTTCGCCTTCGACCTGTTCAAGAACCGCAATGTGCTGAGCAGCGCCGACCTGCCCATCATCGCCGTCGGTTTCGTCGCCGCCTTCGTCACCGCGCTAATCGTCGTGCGCTTCCTGCTCGACTACGTCTCGCGCCATGGCTACGCGCTGTTCGGCTGGTGGCGGCTGGTCGTCGGCATCGTCGGCCTGGCGGGGCTGGCCATCTGGGGATGAGCCGGCGCGGATAGCGCAATCCCAGCCGGAACTCTATTCTTGCCCGAAGTCGAGCCATACGATCTTGTGGACGTATGGTTGGCAGGGGGAATGCGTGAGCGAAGTTCTTGACGCCCTCGTTATTGGCGCCGGTCCGGCGGGACTCGGCGTCAGCTACTTCTTGAAACGGCAGGGCCGCGACCACCGTGTACTCGATCGAGGCCGGATCGGCGAAACGTGGCGAACGCAGCGGTGGAACTCGTTTCGACTGAATTCGCCGACCATTCGCTCCATCTTACCCGGTGATTCCTACGAGGGGCCCGAGCCGTGGGGCGCGATAACCCACCACGAATTTGTCGCGTATCTCGAAGGCTATGCCGAGCGGCACCGCCTGCCGGTAAGCACCCAAACTCCGGTGCAAGAGCTGACGAGAGACGACGGGATCTTTCGCATCACCACGACGGACGGGGCATTTCTGGCGCGCAATGTGGTGATCGCCACCGGCGACCAGAATCGGCAGGTCCGGCCAGCAGGGTCGGCGGATTTGCCAACCGCAATTCGCCAAGTCGATTCCTCGGCTTATCGCAACCCGGCCGAGTTAGAGAGTGGCGCGGTGCTGGTGGTCGGCAGCGGTCAGTCGGGCGGCCAGATCGCCGAGGATCTGGCGCCGGCCGGACGTGCGGTCTTTTTGGCGACCAGCCGCAACGGCCGTTGGGTGCGGCGCTACCGCGGGGGCAACATACTTAAATGGCTGACGCTGTCCGGTTTTCTCGACGTTCCGCGCAAGGAACTCGTCCTCCCCTCCGGCAAGCTGCAGGCCCGCGCGCTGGTCGGCGCGACCCATACGATCAGCCTGCAATCGCTGAGTGCACAGGGCGTGGTGCTGCTCGGCCGCTTCAGGGGTGTGGAGAACGGCAACCTCGTCTTCGGCGACGAGCTCGACGACCATATGCGATTTGCCGACGAGGTCTCCGCGAATGCCAAGCGCCTGGTTGACGAGTACATCGAGCGCGCCGGCCTCGAAGCGCCACTGGCCGAGGATGATCCAGCCGAGACGATTGAACCGCGCTTGCCCGATCCTCCGATCCGCTCCCTCGACTGGACGGCGAGCGGCATCAGATCAGTGATCTGGTGCACCGGCTTCACCGGCGATTTCTCATGGGTTCGGCTTCCCGGCGCGCTCGATGCAGCCGGCCAGCCCGTCCACGAGGATGGCGTCGGCGTTGTTCCAGGTCTCTTTTTCGCCGGCCTCGATTTCGGATCGACGCGGAAGTCGGGCACCATACCGGCCATTCCAGAGGAGGCGGCCGCCGTCGTGGAGCGACTCGTCCAAGCGGGAGCCGACTTGCCACGGAACGACGTCTAAACGAGCCGTCGAACGCGGGTTCTTGAACGTGCAAGAACATGACAGCTCTGGCGCGATCAAGACGACGCACGCTGCCTTTTGTCGAAGCGCACCGACAATTTTCCGTAGTCCGATTGGTGCGACAGCCAGAAATCGCCGGCACCTTCGATACGGCGCTCCGATTCGTGGCCGACTGCATCCATTGCCTCCATCAACGTGCGGCGGCCTTGACCTCGGCGTCTTGACCTCGGCTGGTCGTCGTCGTGCTGACAGCACTGGCAATATGGGGTGAGCCGGCGCAGTCGTTCGGAATGGTCGACCCGGAGACGCCAAAGGAGGTGCATCAAGGCGCGCGATCGGTCAGCGCGTTCGCACCTTCCTCCGCGGCGCAATGTGCGCAGCAGTAGATGATGTCATCCTGTTCGACGCCATGTCCGATGATCCGGCATCCGCAATGCGGACATATCGGAGCAAGTTTCTGGACCGCGCATTCGAAGCTGTCGAACGTGTAGGTCTCCTCGGCCATCGTCACTTTGAAAGCCTTGTCGTAGTCATTCCCGCATTGATCGCATCTGGCCATAGTTCGTTTCCTTCTTTCACGGCTTCAAGCTCGACCAACCTGTCGCGCGGCGATAGGTTCCCGCCAGGATCAGGGGGCCGTCCTAAGGCGGAGACGAGCGCGAGCCTACGCCACGGCGCTGTTCGATCGCACGGATCACCTCGTCGATATCCCGCGGCTCGATGTCGAGTTCCTTCAGGCCAGGCGCGTCGATTGCTGCCACATTGTCCTGACGCATAAGATCGATCTGGTTGCGCGTTATGGGGGCAGCCGGGAGGAGTTCCGCGACGCCAGCCAAGGCGTTCCATACCGCAAACGGCACCGGCATCAGCTTGACGTGCGTATCGAGCTGTCGGGCGATCTCCCGAAGCAGTTCCTTATAGGTATAGATGCGCGGGCCACCGAATTCGAATATGGATGAACCCGTGTGGGTTCGCCCGTCGATCAGCCGGCTCACTGCTTCGGCGACGTCTGCCACATGGACCGGCTGAAGCCGTGTGCCACCATCGCCGAACAGCGGATAGACCGGCAGGAGGCGTATCATCCTCACAATGGTCGTGAGGAAAGCGTCGTCAGGTCCTGTCATGACGGCGGGACGCACAATGAAAGCGCCGGGAAATGCGCTTTCCACGGCACCTTCTCCGCGCCCACGCGCCCTTATGTAATTCGAATCCGATTGAGGATCGGAGCCGATCCCTGAAATCAGCACGAACTGGTCGATCGCGCGGTCGCGCGACGCGGCAGCGAGATCGGCCGCGGCTTTCACATGCACGCGTTCAAAGGTCTGGACGCCGTGCTCGACGTAAAGACTGACAGCATTCACGACCGCCTGTGATCCGGTAATGGCCGACCCGATCGAGGACGCATCCAATATATCCGCCTCGACTGCCTCGGGCATCCTTGTAATCGAGGAAAAGACCAGGGCCACGCGAGCTGGATGGCGAGATGCAGCGCGCACCGTGAAACCTCTTTCCAGGAGCCGCTTCACGATCCTGCGCCCGAGAAAGCCGGTTCCGCCGAACACGGTGACGATCCGTACCGGGTTGAGATCGTCGGGATCCATTTGCCTCGCCATCCCTTTGTCCTCGCATAGCTGCCACGAGGATTGCCCTGGCCGGCATTTGAACCAGCCCGTCGAACATCAGGACGATTGGGGAACAACGCAGGAACGCTTTTGTTCCAGTCAGCGCTGGGCGGATGCTTGACAGATCGGCAAACCATGATCTGAACCGCAGGCGCAGCAAAACGGCCCCACTTCGGGAATAGCCTAGTTCCGCCCGTAGAAAACGTTCTCGACATGCACCGGCCAGCGCCACGGCAGCACCGCCACCATGTCGAAGCGCACCGATAATTTTCCGTAGTCGGATTGGCGCGACAGCCAGAAATCGGCGGCGCCTTCGATGCGGCGCTCCGATTCACGGCCGACTGCTTCCATTGCCTCTATCAGCGTGCGGCGCGCCTTGACCTCGACGATCAGCACCAGATCGCCGCGCCGCGCGATCAGGTCGATCTCGCCGAACCTGGTGCGGTGGCGGCGGGCCAGAATTCGGTAGCCTTTCAGCATCAGCGCCGCCGCCGCCAGCCATTCGCCGTGATGGCCGCGCCGGTAGGCCTTTTGTCGGCTGGCGCTCGGCCGTTCAGCCATCGCCGTCTTCGCCGGTCCCGTCTCTTCCGGCATTCTTGAGGTCGAGGAGCCGACGATAGAGCGCCTGCTTCTGGCCACCCGTCATCTTGGCGGCTTCCGCCGCTGCCTTGGAGGCCGGCATCTCGGCGGCGAGCGAAAGCAGCAGCCGGTCGATGTCTTCTGGCTCATCAGCGACCGCATCGGCCGGGCCGACGCAGATGACGATTTCACCCTTGGGCGTATCGGCTCCCGCATAATGGCTGGCGAGCGATTGCAGGGTGTCGGTCCGCATCTCCTCGAAGGTCTTGGTCAGCTCGCGGCCGATCGCCGCCTTGCGGGCACCGCCCAGCACCTCGACCATGGCACTGAGCGTCTCGGCCAGCCGGCGCGGCGATTCGAAGAAGATCAACGTTGCCGGCACCGCCTTCAGCGCTTCCAGCCGCGTCAGCCGCTGCCCGGTCTTCACCGGCAGGAAGCCGGCAAACAGAAACGCGTCCGAGGGCAGGCCGGATGCCGTCAACGCGGCAAGTGGCGCCGACGGTCCGGGGATCGGCACGACACGAATGCCGCGATCCAGCGCCTCACCAACCAGCCGGTAGCCGGGGTCGGAGATGAGCGGCGTGCCGGCATC
>NZ_JAMYPW010000050.1:0-46906 GCF_040320565.1 Mesorhizobium sp. M0664 | reverse complement strand
AGGGCGGCTACCCTCTCTCAGCGTTCCTTTCTGACCCATTCGGCAGCGAAAGTCATAAGACAAGCAATTCCAGGAAAAGTGTGAAACGGTTTTCCGTTCGGAATTGCGTCAAAACAAGAGTGATCGGTTCAGCGTTTCCCCCGATGAACCGTTCTAGGCTCGGACAGCCCTTCTTCGAGGGAGAACAATCATGGCTCACGCCCAGCAGGAACTGGTCGAATTCGTTATCAGCAAAGCGTTCAATCCGGTCATGCGGGCCAAACCAGACGGAAAATCCGATGCCGAACGCAAGACGCTCGAGCACGTCCAGCAAGCCACGAAGACCGAGATCGAGCGCTATCGCCATTACGGCTCGGCCGAGGAGGTCGCGACCAATTTCAAGCGCGACCTGAGCTCAGATGCCGCCAAAAAGTTGCACGCCCAGCTGCGGCGCCTGCATCTGCCGACGATCGAGGATATTCGCGACGAATTTGAGGACAAAGCCCGCAAGCTTGGGGTCAAGGCCTCGTCGTAGATCCGCGACCGGTCCTCGGTGACGTCCGTCAGGCTGTCATCACAAACCGTCCTTGGTCGGAGGCCACCCTGACCGAACCGTCTCGGGGATGTTGTCCGACGTCAGATCGCCCCGATTGAGCTTTTCAATCGCTTCATCGGCTTCGCTTTCGTCGAGACCGGAAAGCGGCAACCCGCCGACCACGACGGCTTCGTCGCTCTCGCTGTCATAGACCTCCCAGAGGCCTTCCGGATCCTGTCGTTTGTCGAACGGCATGGCACTCCCCAACACCGCTATTGTACGCCTGCCACCCATTTCAGGGCCTGGGCTTTTTCGTCCTCCGGGAACACCCGCGCCTCGATTTGCGGAAACAGCGCGTCCGTCATTTCCGTGGCTGCCTTGATCCACTGCTTGTTGGAAATCACGGCGGCACGTTTGAAGCGGTGGACCTCGCCAAGTTTGCTCAGGCCATACTGCAGGTCGCGCCGCAAGGCGCCAGCCGTCATGTCCTCGAAATCGGCAAGATCGGTCAGGACGCCGATGTCCTTGTGGTCGCTCAGTTTCGCTTCGATTGCCGGGATGACTTTGTCGTAGTCGTCCGCCGTCACGGTGCCGGTGACACGAAAGGCGGCGACATTCTGGGGAGCGGCAATCATCTCGATCATTTTTTCCTCCGGTCTCTGACTTGCTGCCTGCCCGAAACAAACTCGGGCCATTGGCGGATGTTCCCTGCCGGAGGCGTGCTTGGCTTCAACCTGACATGGTTAGAACGACGATCGGCCGGCCTCCCCGACCGGCCCTCGGATCGCCTGGGTGACGACGGTATAACGCGTGATTTGACCCTCCTCGGGGTCCTCCCCGTGGAAATGGATCGCTGCGTTCAGCGGCAGGTGGGCAGTGCTGCCAAACTGCTTGACGGCGGAGACATGCACGATCTGCACGTCGGGGTCGCGCTTCATGGCGTCCATCGCCGCAAGCTCGGCGCTGCTGCTGCCACCGATCCGCCAGCTGGCTTCCAGCACTCCCGATCGCCAGATGCCCGAGGAATCGACACCTTGGCCGATGTCGTAGTTGCGCCGTGAGGCAAAGAATCCGGGATAGCCATCCATCGCGGCGTCGTAGATCCTCGCCTGCGCCACAGCCAAACTTAGCGCCGGAGAAAGCTGCAGCCCGTCCAGCGCCTCCCATCCGCCGCGCACGACGACCAGATCGGATCCGCCGTAAACGGGCTGTCCGGCATTGTCGGCCGTCATTCGCTGCACGCCGTAATAGGCGACCGATGTTCCGTCGATCGCCGTTCTGCCAATGCTCAGCGTGACGATATCGCGAAGCTCCGTTTCGAGAACAAGGCCGTATTCCCTCAGGTCGGAGGATGGATATCGTTCCAGCAGCCTTTCGATGTCGGCAACGGTCGCGGCGGTGTGCTGGTCGCGGCCCCGCGAAGCGCGCGGTGGCTTGAACCGGACCAGCCCTAGCTGCAGCAGACGTTCCGCTGCGCGCAGCGCGTCATCGCGTGAAAATGCGGTATAGCCGGGCAGTACGGCCGCGCCGACGGCTCTGCCGAAGCCGGCTGGCCATTCTTTTGGCCGTGCCGCCGACCCGTCCACCAGCTCGTGGGTTATGGCCTTGGTGGTTGCGAGGCGCCAGGGCACCACACCGCCGAAGAGGTCGTCGGGCCCGTTTATGCCCAGTTGGAGCGCATCGACGGCAAGCAGGCTGTCGTCCGGCACGAAATACAGTCGGCGACCGTCACCGCCGCCCTCACTCAGGCCCTCGCGGAAGGCAAAGCCCTTCAACGCCGCAATCGTGCGCGCAACGGCAGCGACGGTTTCCCGCTCGTGGGTATAGATTGTCTCGCCGCCCGGCGCGGAGAATGCGACCACAACACCTTTCGCCCCGCTTGGTTGCTTACCGCTTAGCCCGGTCATGTCGCGCCCTTCGTCCATTGCCGAGCCCATTGCCGTTTCCGCGGCGATGCGTCCGAACCGAAAAACCCGCTTCCTCGGCGAATGTTCCGGCCAACGGCCGGCAATCCGGTTTGACCGGGGCGGCGACCGGAACATCGGCGGCTCGTAGCTGTTTATGAGGGAACGTCAGACAGGGAGATGGAGACCATGGCTTTCACTCTCAAAAGCTCTGCCTTTGCCGATGGCGACAAAATACCGCCGCGCTATTCCCGCGACGGCGGCAACGTCTCGCCACCATTGGAGTGGACGGACGCCCCGCAAGGAACCAAAAGCTTCGTCCTGGCCGTCGAGGACCCCGACGCCCCTTCAGGCACGTTCCGTCATTGGGCGGTCTACAACATCGACGCACAGCGCAACTTTCTTCCCGAAGGCACGACCGCCGGCGCCAAGACCGAGAGCCTCGGACACGGCGTCAACGATTTCGGCAATCCTCATTATGACGGCCCCCAGCCGCCGCCTGGGCATGGGCTCCACCATTACCATTTCCGGCTTCTTGCACTCGACGCCGAGACGCTTCATCTCGGCGAGAAGGCTGCCGTCGACGACGTGCTGAAACAGGCCGAGCCGCACGTCGTGGGAGAGGCCGAGCTCGTCGGCACGTTCGAACGGGCTTGAGGACGCCACGCCACCCCGTCGCCTGGTTCGGCACAAACGGAGAAGCATGATGGACAACAAATCAAACCCTGTCGACCAACCCATATCCGGCAAGAAAGCCAGCGGCAGCGACAAGGCCGAGGCACCGAAGGAAGCAGGCGATCAGGCACGGAAAGCCCAGGAGTGGGGCGGCGGCTCAAAGGCCTCGAAAGGCGCGATATCGCCGAAGGATCGCAAAAATCAAAACTCCAGCCAGCGCAGCTGATACCGGTCCGTCATCCGGCAATGCGTCTGAAGCGGCGGGCAAGGCCGGGCTGGAGGCACTGCGCTGCGCCTCACATCGCTAGCGGTTCATGTTCATGGTCGCATTCATCGGCATCAAATTGTGGTCGAGATTGGCCATGATCCAGATCGAGCCGCCGATCACCAGAACTACGATCAGCACGCCGAAGGCAAGCGCCAGGGCGTTGTTGGTGTTGTCCGGTCCCGTCGTGATGTGCAGGAAGAAGACGAGATGGACGCCCATCTGGGCGATCGCCAGCACGACCAGCGCCACCGGAATGCCGGGTGCCCATATCAGGTTGGTTCCGGGCAACCAGAACGAGGCGATGGTCAGCAGCGTTGCCAGCCCGAGGCCGATCACATAGCCGCGTAGCCCGGATCCGACCTCGGTGTCGCCGAGGTATTCGTCACCCGGCGCCGTATCGATGTCGTAGCGCTCCAGCCCATCGGTGTCGCGCCGTTGCGCGTGGCGATCGTCCGCATTGCTCATCGACTTGCTCCCAGGAGATAGACCACCGTGAACAGGGCGACCCAGATGATGTCGAGGGCGTGCCAGAACAGGCTGAAACACATGAAACGCCGAAGAATATCGTCGCGGAATCCCTTGGCGAAGATCTGCGCCATCATCGTGAGCAGCCACAGCAGCCCCGCCGTGACGTGAAGGCCATGGCATCCAACCAGCGTGAAGAACGCCGACAGGAAAGCGCTGCGCGTCGGTCCGGCACCGCTGGCAACCATATGCGCGAACTCGCGCAACTCGAGCAGGATGAAGCTGGCGCCGAGCACGAAGGTGACAGCCATCGCGACATAGAACCAGGAGCTTCGCCGCGCTGTCACGGCGAGGCTGGCGAGACCGCAGGTGAAGCTCGACAACAGCAAAGCGGCCGTCTCGATCGCGACGTTGCGCAGGTCGAACAGCTCGGCTCCGCTTGGTCCGCCCGCCGTCTTGCCCGCCAGCACCGCATAGGCCGCGAAGAAGGCCGAGAACATCACGATGTCGCTCAGAAGGAAGATCCAGAAGCCGTAGCCCACGACGATCCGGATCGGTGCCGGGCCGCCGTCTCCGTGGCCGGGTGCATGGCCGTGCCCGCCATGGAGGCGGTAGGGGTCACGCTCTCGAACGTCGATCGCGGTCATGGCCTTGGCCCCGTGTAAGTGGCCAGCGCCTCGCGGCGCGCACTTCGGTTGGCGCGGTCGATCCGGGCGACTTCGGCGGCAGGAATGACGTATTCGGGGATGTCGCGCCACGCGAATACGACGAAGGTGGCCAAAGCACCGAGCGCGCCGAGCGCCACCATCCACCAGATGTGCCAGATGAGGGCAAAACCCATCACGGTCGCAAAGAAGGCGCAGATGAACCCGGTGGGACTGTTGCGGGGCATCTCGATCGGCTCGTAGTCAGGCTCGTCGCGCAGCCGGTTTTGCTCGCGTGCCCGCTGCTTGATGCTCCAGTAGGGCTCTTCGCCCTCGACATGCGGAAGCGCGGCGAAGTTGAAGACCGGCGGCGGCGAGGGCGTGGCCCATTCCAGCGAGCGGCCGTCCCAGGGATCTCCGGTGGCGTCGCGAAGCGCCGCGCGCTGCCGGATGCTGACGACGAGTTGTACGATCTGCGCGACCACGCCGGCGGTGGTGATCAACATGCCGACGCCGGCAACCAGCACCCACGGATGCCAGGCCGGCACGTCGAAATGCTGCATGCGGCGGGTCATGCCGAGCAGGCCGACAGTGTAGAGGGGCACGAAGGTGGCGTAGAACCCGATCAGCGTCAGCCAGAAGGCCAGCTTGCCCCAGCCCTCGTGCAGCCGGAAGCCGAATGCCTTGGGAAACCAGTAGGTATATCCCGCGAAGGCGCCGAACAGCACGCCGCCGATGATGACGTTGTGGAAATGCGCCACCAGGAACAGGCTGTTGTGGAGCAGGAAATCGGCTGGTGGCACCGCCAGCAACACACCCGTCATGCCGCCGATGACGAATGTCACCATAAAGCCCAGCGACCACAGCATTGGCGTCGCGAAGCGGATGCGGCCGCCATACATGGTGAACATCCAGTTATAGATCTTCACGCCGGTACCGACAGCGATGATGCTGGTGGCGATGCCGAACGCGGCGTTGACGTCGGCGCCGGCGCCCATCGTGAAGAAGTGGTGCACCCACACCATGAAGGAGACGATGCAGATGAAGAGCGTCGCGGCCACCATCGAGCGGTAGCCGAACAGCGGCTTGCTGGAGAAGGTGGAGATGACCTCCGAGAAGATGCCGAACGCCGGCAGGACGAGGATGTAGACCTCGGGATGGCCCCAGGCCCAGATCAGGTTCACGAACATCAGCATGTTGCCGCCAGCTTCATTGGTGAAGAAATGAAAGCCGAAATAGCGGTCGAGCGTCAGCATCGCGAGCGTGGCGGTGAGGATCGGGAAGGCGGCGACGATGAGCAGGCTGGCGGCAAGTGAGGTCCAGCAGAACATCGACATCCTGAGGTAACTCATGCCGGGCGACCGCATCTTCAGGATCGTGGTGACGAAATTGATCCCGGTGAGCAGCGTTCCGACGCCCGCTATCTGCACGGCCCACAGATAATAGTCGACGCCAACGCCCGGCGAATAGGCGGTCTCGCTGAGCGGCGGATAGGGAAGCCATCCGGTACGCGCGAATTCACCGATCACCAGCGAGATGTTGACCAGCAGCGCACCGGTGGCGGTGAGCCAGAAACTCACCGAGTTGAGCGTCGGAAAGGCAACGTCTCGGACGCCGAGCTGCAGCGGCACGACCAGGTTCATCAGGCCGATGACGAACGGCATCGCCCCGAAAAAGATCATGATGGTGCCGTGGGCGGAAAAGACCTGGTTGAAGTGGTCGGGCGGCAGATAGCCGGGCGCCTGGAAGGCGAGGGCCTGCTGCGACCGCATCATGACGGCGTCGCTGAAGCCGCGCAGCAGCATCAGCAGCGCCAGCAGCGTGTACATGACGCCAATCCGCTTGTGATCGACGCTGGTGATCCATTCGCGCCAGAGATAGGGGAAATGGCCGGCCAGGAAGACCCAGGCCAGCACGCCGAGGATTGCCAGGGCGACGACCGCCGAGGCGATCATCGGCAGAGGCTGATCGAACGGAATGACGTCCCAGCTCAATTTTCCGAGCATTGTCAGCCTCCTGCCTTGGGCGATACGCTCGGCCCGGGGCGACCGGCCTGGGGGCCGGGCGCGGGTGGAACGCCCTGCGTCGCGATTTCGTGGAAAAGGTCCGGCTCGACCGAGCGATAGGTCGAAGGCGGCACGTCGATGCTCTGTCTGGCCAGTTCCTGGTAGCTGGCCTTGTCGAGTGCCTGTCCCTGGCTTCGCGCCGAATTGACGAACGCCTCGAAGGCATCGGCCGCGACGGCATGCAGCACGAATTGCATGCCTGGAAAACCGTCACCGCTGAAATGGGCCGACCGCCCATAGAATTCGCCCGGCTGATCCGCCTGCAGGTGAAGCTGCGTCGTCATGCCGTTCATCGTGTAGATCATGCCGCCGAGCTGAGGCACGAAGAACGCATTCATGACGCTTGCCGAGGTAAGCGAGAAATGCACCGGCCTGCCCGCCGGCACCACAAGCTGGTTGATGCTCGCGACATTCTGCTCGGGGTAGATGAACAGCCATTTCCAGTCGAGCGAGACGACCTGCACCTCAAACGGCCTTTGCTGGGAATCCAACGGCTTCATTGGGTCGAGGTCATGCGATCCGATCCAGATGATGCCGCTCAGAAACAGGATGACGAGGATGGGGATCGACCAGACTACCAGTTCGATGCGTCCGGAATAGGCCCATTCCGGCAGGTACCGCGCTCTTGTGTTGGTTTCCCGGAACCACCAGGCAAAGCCGAGCGTCGCCACGATCGTCGGGATGACGATGGCCAGCATGATAGCGACCGAATTGAGCAGGATCGTCCGCTGCGCCGCCCCCACCGGCCCTTGCGGATCGAGCACGCCGCCCTGGCAGCCGGCAAGCAGCGCGGCAACAAGCATCGTCGCGCCGACGCGGCCAACACGGATGGCGGCACAATTTCGAACGATCGCCCTCAGCAGCATGACATCTCGCCGTTTCCTGAAAACCGATGGAACGTTGCAGGCAGCGTGGCTGCCAACCCCCGAATGTGCGCGCCGGTGTGCTCCTGGCGACAGTTTCTTCACGCACGGGGCTCCGGCTGGCAGAACCACACGCGGCGGACGTCATCGTTAAGCGGTCAACCTGTCGAGAACCCTCCAAATCCTAAAAACCAGCGGCAAATCCCAAGCAACCAGAGCCAAATCCTAAGAAATCAGAAACAGTGCCCAGATCGAAGTTATCGCCAGAAACGTGGCGAATGCCAAGGCGGTAAACCGGTTCATGGCCCCGCCCACGGTTGGTCCATTTAGTCCGCTCCCTGCGACGTGGCTGCTGATTCCAATGATGCTGCTCAAGATGGTTGCGCCAACCGAACGAATGTTCGTCGCGAAAGTTCCAAAAAGCCAGATCCGTCGCAGCCTTTGGTTGCAGGCCGGCGGCAACGCGATGCGCACCAGGGATGGTTGGGCGGCTTTCTCGCCAAGCGGAAGCGAGGACTGGCTTTGCGTATGTAAAAACTACTTGTCTAGGTGAAAATAGTTGCTACTAATCGGCTGGGCCGGCGCATGGCCGCCTCTGGGAGGAATTTCGGCATGACAAGACTGCGGGGCCTCGCGTGGGATCACCGACGCTGCTGGGGTCCGCTCGACGCCAGCATCGGGCCGTATTGTGCCGCCAATCCCGGTCTTGAGATCGAATGGGACCGCCGCAGCCTCTATGAGTTCGGCGAGGGCGCGCTTGGTCCGGTGCTCGGCGCCTATGACCTTGTCGTGTTCGACCATCCGTTCATCGGCGATATTGCCGAAGGCGGGCTGATGGTGCCGTTCGATTTGTCGGCCGAGCAGCGCCACGGCTTCGAACGGGATTCGGTCGGCGCATCCTGGCAATCCTACGCAAGGGACGGGCTTCAATGGGCGTTGCCGATCGACGCCGCCTGTCAGGTTGCCTCGTATCGCCCCGATCTCCTGGAGCGCTACGGACCGCTGCCGCGCAGCCATGACGAGGTGCTGGAGCTCGGCCGGCGCGCCTTGAAGGACGGCAAATGGCTTGGGCTGCCGTTGGTGCCGACTGACGCCATGTGCCTGCTTTTGACGCTCGGTGGGCCCCGGGAAGACGGCGACGGGTTCATCGCCGGGGAAAAAATCGAGCGGGCCGTCGGGCAATTGCGCCAGCTTGCGGCGCTGTCGCATCCGAACTCGCCGAAATGGAACCCGATCCGTTGCTACGATCACATGATTGCGCATGACGACGTGGTCTACGTGCCGTTCGCCTTCGGCTACGTGAACTACGCCTCCAGGGCAGACAGGCCGTATCTGCGCTTCGCCGACGTGCCGACGCCGCGATCCGCCGGCGCCTTGCTCGGCGGCGCCGGCATCGGCGTCAGCGCCCAATCGAAACACAAGCAGGCAGCCATCGATTACGCGCTATTTCTGTGCTCGCCCGGCTATCAGCGCGGCGACTATGTGAAATCCGGCGGACAGCCGGGGTCGCTGGCGGCGTGGCAGGATACCGAGGTCAACGCGCTCTCGGGCGGCTTCTTCGCCTCGACGCTGGCGACGATCGAAGCCTCTTATCTGCGCCCGACCCATCCGGGCTTCATCAGCTTCTTCCGCCAATGCGCCCCTCATGCCGCGGCGGCGATCGCCGGCGAATTGCAGGCGGCCGAGCTCGCGGATCGGCTGAACCGGCTCTATCGCGAGACCAGGCATGGCCAGCCGCAACGGAGCGTCGCGTAATGGCCGCCGATATTGCCCAGATCGTCGACGAAGGCGAAAGCGGCCGCAACGGCTATCGGGTGCCCGCTGTGGAGAAGGCGCTCGACATACTGGAATTCATGGCTGCCAGCGGCGAGCCGCTGACCCAGACCGAGATCGCCACCGGAATGGGGCGCTCCATTCACGAGATCTACCGCATCCTGCTGCTGCTGGAGAAGCGCGGCTACATTTTCCGGACGCAATCGGACCGCTTCCGCCTGTCGCTGAAGCTGTTCGAACTGGCGCATATGCATCCGCCGGTGAACCGCCTGGTCGAATGCGCGCTGCCGGTGATGCGCGGCCTCGCCGCCAATGCCGACCAGAGCTGCCATCTGGTCGTGCGCGAAGGCGAGAGCGCACTGGTCGTGCTGCAGATCGATTCGCCTTTGCCGATGCGTTATTCGGTTGCCCTTGGCTCGCATTTCCCGATCCTCGAAACGAGCTCCGGCGCGGTGCTGCTGGCGCATTCGAGCCGCGCCGAGCGCGACCGCATCGTCGAACGGATCGTCGCTGCAGGCGAAGGCCAAGGCAGCCGGGCGGAAATCGAAGCGCGGCTGAACGAAGTCGCAAGGCTCGGCTATGAAATGCGCGCCTCGCTGGCTGTCGAGGGCTGCACCAACATTTCGATGCCGGTGCGCGACCATACCGGCGCCGTCATTGCCGCGCTCACCGTCCCCTTCCTGCCGCAAAAGGCCGCCCGCTTCGATCGCAGCACTGTGTTCGAGCGGACGAAGGCGGCGGCCGAGGCGATATCGTCGGCGCTGGGCGCGGGCGAAGCTGCCGCCTCTTCACGTGCCGACCCGGAACGGCGGGACTATCCGTTCAGCAACTGACAAGAAATACAGGGAGAAGAAACATGAACTGGTCCAAATCGATGCTGTTTGCCTCGGCGGCGGTGCTTGCTCTGAGCGCCGCCGCGGCACACGCCGAAAACATGCCGAAGCGCATCGGCTACGTCACCAACTACGCCACGCATGAGTGGTATCAGAACGTCATCAAGGGCATGCAGTCCCGCGCCAAGGAACTCGGTATCGAGCTCGAGGTGCAGGACGCCAATCTGGACGTTGCCAAGGAGGTCTCCGCCGCCGAAGATTTCATGGCCAAGGGCGTCGACGTCCTGATCATCACGCCCGTCAACGAGGAAGGCGTCGTGCCGCTGCTGCGCCAGGCGAAATCCAACAACGTTCCGGTCGTGCTCGAAGGCAATCCGGTCAAGGGCATGACCACAATGGTCGCGATCTGCGACTACGACACCGGCTACACCGCCGGCGTCGAAGCCGGCAAATACGCCAAGGAAAAGCTCGAAGCCAAAGCCAAGGTGATGAATGTCGGCCTGCCGCTGCTGTCCGCCACCGTGCTGCGGTCGCAGGGTTTCATGGATGGCCTCAAGACCATCATCCCCGACGCGGTCATGGTCCACGACCTCGACGGCGGCGGCAATCCCGATCGCGCGCTCGAAGTCTCTTCGGCGGCTCTTGCCAAGAACGCCGACATCAACATCATCTACGGCATCAACGATTCCTCTTCGCTCGGCGGCCTTCAGGCCTGGAAAGCGGCCGGCAAGTCGCAGGACGGCCTCTTGACTGTCGGCACCGGCGGCGAAGGCCTCGCCTTCATCAATGCGATGCAGAACGAGCCGTCCTACCGCATCGAGGCCGCGATGTTCCCGGAAAAGGAAGGCTACACCGCCATCGATGCAGCGGTTAAGCTCTTCAATGGCGAAGAGGTGCCGGAACACATCGTCAGCCCGACCGCGCCGATGAACGGCGACGACTGGAAGAAGTTCTACGACTACGATGGCACCACACGCAAAATCAAATGGGATGCCGTCAATGCGCTTCAGCCACCGGAAAAATGCATGAAAACTTCCGCCGATCTGAAGAAGTAAGGATTCCGGGTAGCCCTTCCCGCACGGCGGGAAGGGCGGCGGATCGGATATGCCGAACGGCAAAACAGGGCGACCGTCCTGTTTTGGCCGGCAGTTTCCAGATGGCGACGGCACCGATACGGGCCCGGAAATGAAATGGACATGAGCGAGCTTACGCAATCCTCTGCGCCAAGGCGTTTCATCGGCGGCCAGCTGCTGGGCAGCAGCCAGCTGGTGCTCGGCGTGATCCTGGCCGTGCTCTGCATCGCCATCTCGATTGCCGCGCCGCAATTCTATTCCGAGGCCAACATCATCGCCATCCTGCGCCAATGCGCGCTGGTGCTGATCGTTGCCTCCGGCATGACGATGCTGATCATCACTGCGGAAGTCGACCTGTCGGTCGGTGCATCGCTGGCTTTTGTCGGCTGCATCGGCATGGCCGTGCTCAATTCAACGCACAGCCTGACGCTCGGGTTGCTGGCGGCGCTCGTCTTTTCAGGCGCGGTCGGCCTTTTCAACGGCCTCGTCGTCACCAGCCTCAAGGTGAACTCGCTGATCGCCACCATCGGCACCATGATGATGCTGCAGGGCGGCGTTTACCTGTTCACCCGCGAGGCGGTGCAGAACCACCACCGGCTTGCCGGCTTCACCGATCTCGGCGCTGGCTATATCGGCGCGATCCCGCTGCCCGTGGTCGTTGCCGCGGTGATTTTCGCGCTGGCCGCGGCAACGCTGCGCTTCACCACGCTCGGCCGTTATCTCTACGCTGTCGGCGCCAACGAGCGCGCGGTTCGTCTCTCCGGCGTGCGCTCGCAACGGCTGAAACTGTTCGCCTTCGTCGTCACCGGCCTGTGCGTCGGCGTCGCCGGCATGATCCTGTCGTCGCTGATGAATGCCGGCCAGCCGACCGCTGGCCGCGGCTTCGAGCTGACGGTGATTGCCGCCGTCATCCTCGGCGGCACCAGCCTGCTTGGCGGCCGCGGCTCGCTGCTTGGCACGTTGCTGGGCGTGCTGGTGCTGAAGGTCATCGACAACGGCATCATCATCCTCGGCTGGAACCAGGACCTGCAGATGGTGGTGCCCGGCATCGTCATCATCCTGGCGACCTATCTCGACATCGTGCGGAACAGAGCCAATGTCGGTTGATTTCCTTCACCCCGGCGAAACCGTGGCTGTCGACAAAAGCGTGCCGGCGCTGGAGATGCGCGGCATCGGCAAGCGTTTTCCCGGCGTGATGGCGCTGGACAATGTCGATCTGACCTTGGAACCCGGCAAAATCCATGCCCTGATGGGCGAGAACGGCGCCGGCAAGTCGACGCTGATCAAGATCATGGCCGGGGTCTACGGCAAGGATGCCGGCACCATCCGCCTGCGCGGCCGCGAGGCCGACATCAAGTCGCCGCGCGATAGCCTGAAAGAGGGCATCAAGGTGGTGTTCCAGGAGATCGCGCTGATCGCCGAATTCAGCGTCGCCGAAAACATCTTCCTCGAAGGCTATCCGACCGGCAAAGGCGGCTCGATCGACTGGAAGAAGATCCGTGCCGATGCGGCCGCTCTGTTCAAGCGTATCGGCTTCAACGTCGACCCGGCGGCGCGCACGGGATCGCTGCCGGTCAGCCAGCAGCAGATGGTCGAGATCGCCCGCGCACTCGCCCATGAGGCCCGCGTCGTGGTGATGGACGAGCCGACCTCCTCGCTGACGCCTAACGAGGTCTCGCTGCTGTTCACCGTCATCCGCCGGCTGGCCGCGCTGGGCATCGCGGTGCTCTATGTCAGCCACAAGCTCGACGAGGTCTTCGAGATCGCCGACACCGTGACCGTGCTGCGCGACGGCCGCCACGTCTCGACCAGGCCGATCGGCCAACATACCAACGACACGCTGATCCAGGACATGATCGGCCGGCGCATCGAAAACCTGTTCCCGCGCAAGCGCGGCGCGCCGGGCAGCAAGGTCGCGCTTTCCGTTGAAGGACTCAGCACCGCCAAGAAGCTGAAGGATGTGTCGTTCGAGGCGCATGCCGGCGAAGTCCTCGGCTTCTTCGGCCTGATGGGCGCCGGCCGGACCGAGCTCGCCAAGGCCATCGTCGGCTACGACCCGATCACTTCCGGCGCCATTTCGGTCGATGGCAGCCGGCTGCTGCCGCACGAAACGCACACCGGCGTCCGGCTCGGCATCGGCCTGCTCACCGAGGACCGCAAGAGCGAGGGGCTGATGGGCGAGTTGCCGGTCTACCAGAATGCCAGCCTCGCCTCACTCGGCGCCTTCGCCAGAATGGGCTTCGTCGACAAGGTCAGCGAACGCAAGGCGGTGCAGGACTATGTCGACCGTTTCCGCATCCGGACGCCCAGCCTGTTCCAGCAGGTCAAGAACCTGTCCGGCGGCAATCAGCAGAAAGTGCTGATCTCGCGCTGGCTGATGCGAGGCTTGAAGGTGATCGTCGTCGACGAGCCGACCCGCGGCATCGACGTCGGCGCCAAGTCGGAGATTTTTGCGCTCATCGACCGGCTCGCCGGCGAAGGCCTGGCGGTCGTCATGATGACGTCCGAAATGCCCGAGCTGCTGGGGCTTGCCGACCGCATCGCGGTGATGTGCGAAGGCCGCCTCACCGCGATCATGCCTCGCGACGAGGCCACGCAGGAGAACATCCTCAATGCGGCAATCGGCTAAGACGATGACGCTTCGCAAAGGGACCAAGCGATGAGCCTGGCAAGCACCGACACCATGAAAGCTGGGCCGTCCATGCTGGCGCGGCTCGTCGCGCGGCAGGAATTGGCATTGCTCCTCTGCCTCATCCTGGTGATCGCGTTCTTTTCCTTCACCGCCGAGAATTTCTTCTCCGTGCGCAACATCACCAATGTGCTCGGTCAGGCTTCGCTGGCGCTGACAGCCGGCATCGGCTGCGCCATCGTCTTCATATCAGGCGAGGTCGACATCTCGATCGGCTCGCTGCTGGCGACGATCGCACTGCCGCTGATCATCATCATGAACGACACGAATTCTCTGCTGCTCGGCATCAGCGGCGCGCTGCTGTTCGGGCTGATCATCGGCGTCGTGAATGGCTATCTGACGGCCTATGCCGGCATCAACTCGCTGATCGTGACCCTGGGCACGATGTTCATCATGCGCGGCGGCGTTTATCTCTATACCGGCCAGCGTGCTATTCCAGACGACGCCGCGCTCGACAGCTTCATCGCGCTGTCGGACGGCCGCCTGTTCAACGTCGTTCCCTATTCGGCTGTCATCGCCATCGTCCTGCTCGCCGTCTTCGCCTACGTGATGCAGCACCGGCCGTTCGGACGGCAGATCTATGCCGTCGGCGGCAATCCGGAAGTGGCACGGCTGGCGGGTTACGACGTGCCCCGCGTCAAGTTCACCTGCTTCATCATCAGCGCGCTGCTGGCGACGGTAGCCGGCATCATCCTGGCAGCCCGCGTCGGTTCGGCGCAGCATACGGCCGGGCTGAATTTCGAGTTCCAGGTCGTCGCCGCCACCGTGCTCGGCGGGGTGAGCCTTGCCGGCGGCATAGGCAGCCTGACCGGCATGGCGCTCGGCGTGCTGATCCTGCAGTTCCTGTCCAACGGGCTGCGCGGTCTCGGCCTGCCGACCGAGTGGCAACTGGTCATCACCGGCATGATCATCATTGCCGCCGTCGCCTTCGACGAAGCAAAGCGCCGGCGCGCCATTGGAGGCTGATATGGATCGTCTCAAAGGGAAAACCGCAATCGTCACCGGCGCCGCCGACGGCATCGGCCACGCGATCAGCGAGGCGATGGCAAGGGAAGGCGCGCACGTCTTCCTCGGCGACATCGCCGACGAGAAGGGTGAAAAATTCGCAGCCGAGCTGCGCGCCGCCGGCCACCGCGCCGACTACATCCATTGCGACGTGGCGGAGGAGGCCGACATCGCCGCCCTGATCGACGCAGCCGTCGGCAAGACCGGCCATCTTGATATTCTCGTCAACAATGCCGCCATCGCCATCGGCGGCATGCCGGTTCACGAAATGAGCGACGAGCAGTGGCACCGGCTGATCGCGGTCAACCTTACCAGCGTGTTCCGCGGCTGCAAATATGCGCTGCCACATATGATCGCGCAGAAATCGGGCTCGATCATCAACATGGCCTCGGCACAAGGGCATATCGGGCTCGACGGCTGGACCGCCTATGCCGGCGCCAAGGGTGCGGTGATGGCGATGACGCGCCAGATGGCGGTCGAGTTCGGCCCGCTCAACATCCGCGTCAACTCGATCTCGCCCGGCACCATCAACACGCCGATGAACGACAAATTGGTCAAGGAGATCGGCGGCAATCTCGCCAAGGCCTGGGTCAAGATGCATCCGCTCGGCCGCATCGGCAAACCGTCCGAGGTGGCCGAAGCCGCCGTCTATCTGGCCTCCGACGCCGCCGGCTTCACCACCGGTACCGACCTGCGCGTCGACGGCGGCCTCACCGCGGCACCCCGCTACGTACCCGACCTGCTTTGACAACCAACGAGACATGAAATGAACAAAGCCCTCGAAGGCGTCCGCATTCTCGATTTCAGCCATCTGCTGCAAGGGCCGTTCGCCACGCAACTGCTCGGCGACATGGGCGCCGACATCATCAAGATCGAGCGTGCCGGCGCCGGCGACATGTTCCGCGGCATGACCTTCTTCGCCAAATGGGTCGGCGGCTCCGAAAGCCCGAATTTCCTCGCCTGGAACCGCAACAAGCGCTCCATCGCGCTCAACCTGAAAAGTCGCAAGGTGCATGCCATCATCATGGACATGGCTGAGAAGGCCGATGTGGTGGTGCAGAATTTCCGCCCCGGCGTGCTCGCCAGGCTCGGCTATGGCTACGAGGATTTCAGGGCGGTCAATCCCGCCATTATCTATTGCTCGGGCTCCGGCTATGGCGAGGAAGGCCCCTATGTCGAGCGCCCCGGCCAGGACATGCTGATCCAGGGGCTGTCCGGGTTGATCTCCAACACCGGCCGCGGCGATCAGGCTCCTGTTCCGGCCGGTGCCGGCCTGGCCGACCAGATCGGCGCCATGAACATGGTCTACGGCATCCTGTCGGCGCTCTACTATCGCGAGAAGACCGGCAAGGGCCAGAAGATCGAGGTCAATCTGCTCGCCGGCATGCTGGCGCATCTCAATCAGGAATATGTCGCCGTGCTCAATCTCGGTGAGGATTTCGTGCGCCCGAATTCCGGCATCGGCCACCCCGGCATGCAGGCGCCGTTCGGCGTCTATGAAGCGAAGGACGGCGGCTATGTGTCGATCGCCATGAGCCCGTTCAAGACGCTGTATGAAGTGCTGGAGGCGCCGCAGCTTGCTGTCTACGACGATCTGAAGACGCTGTTCGACAGGCGCGACGAGGTGTTCGACAAGGTCAACGCCGAAACCAGGAAGTTTGCCACGCAGGACCTGCTGGCGCGGCTGCTGGCAGCCGACATCTGGTGTGCCGAGGTGAAGGACATAAGGCGCGCAGCCGAGGACCCGCAGGTCAAGCACCTGGGCATGATCACCAGCTACGATCATCCCCGCGGCGGCAGGGTCAGGGTGGTCGCGCCGGCGGTCAAGATGAGTGAGACGCCGGCTACCATAGAGCGGCCGGCGCCGCTGGTCGGCCAGCATGGCCGCGAGATACTGGCCGAATTCGGCCTCTCCAGCGGCGAGATTGCAGCACTTGAGGCATCCGGCGACATGACCGTGGATGCTGCCTGACGATGAGCGTTTACCAGGCACTCACCTTGGAAATATCTGGGCGCGTCGCGGTCGTTACCTTCCGGCGCGCCGATCAGCTCAACGCCATGAACCGGCTGATGCAGAGCGAGATCACCGAGGTTTTCGAGGCGCTGTCGCGGGATGACGGGGTCGGCGCGATCGTGGTGACCGGCGAGGGGCGCGGCTTCATGGCCGGCGCCGACATCAAGGAATATGCCGCCCAGACAGCTATCGAGTTCGATGCCTTCCAGGCTGCCGGCACGCGCATGTATGCGGCGGTCGAGAACAACCGCAAGCCGGTCATCGCCGCGGTCAACGGCTTTGCGCTCGGCGGCGGCATGGAGCTGGTGCTGTGCTGCGACATCGTCATCGCCAACCAGTTCGCGAAGCTCGGCCTGCCCGAGATCAAGCTCGGGCTGGTCCCCGGCGGCGGCGGCACCCAGCGCAGCGTCCAGAAGCTCGGCCGCAACCGCGCCAATTTTCTGCTGATGACCGGCGCCATCGTGCCGGCTTCCGAGTTCGTCGGCGCCGGTCTGGTCAACGAGATCGTCGATGCCGAAAGGCTGATGCCGCGGGTGCGGGAACTCGCCGAGATGATCGCCGCCGAACCGGCCGCAGCGATTGAAGGGCTGAAAGCGCTGACCGTGCACGCCGTGTCGGGCGATCTGGCCGACGGCCTTGCCATGGAGCGCGATGTCCTGGGTGGCCTGTACCGCAGCGAGATCGGCCAGCGGCGCGTCAAGGAATTTGCTGAAAAGAGCGCGACGCGGCCGAAGAAGGCCGGGCAATGATCTCCCTGGTCAAGCCGAACCGGCCGCGCTTCACCGATGTCGAGGGCCTGGCCGCGATGGTCGGCGGCGGCGACGTCTTCGGTGTCGGTGGCCATCATTTTGCCCGGCTGCCGATCGCCTTGTTGCGGGCCATCGCCCGCTTGGGCGTCAAGGATCTTCGCTATGTCTGCTGGGCCGGCGGCCTGCCGCTCGAACTGCTTCTCGAAGCGAATGCCGTGGCGGAGGTCGATATCTGCTTTTCCAGCCTCGATATTTTTGGCTTGCCGCCGCGCTTCCGCGCGGCCGCCGAGACCAATGCCGTGCCGGTCCGCGACTGGACGGCGCTGGCCATGATCCAGGCGCTGCGGGCGGGGCAGCAGAACCTGCCGTTGATGCCGTTTCAGCTTCCGGAGGGTTCGGACATGCTGGCGCGCGTGCCGGGTGCGATCGCCGCGCCCGATCCGATCGCGGGAATCACGACCGGGATCATCCCGGCCTTGCGGCTCGATACCTTCGTCGTCCATGCCCAGCGTGCCGACGAGAGCGGCAATGTCCAGATCATCGGACCACGGGCGCTCGACTTCGCCATGGCCGGCGCGGCGCGCGAGGTGCTGGTCACGGTTGAGGAGATCGTCCCGGTCGGAGCGCTGCGGCATGATGGTCGGCAGAGCATTTTGACCCGCAACCAGGTGTCGGCGATCGCGCTGGCACCAGGCGGCGCCTATCCCGCCTCCTGCCTGCCATTCTATGTGACGGATTATCAAGCGTTGGCGGGGGCGTTCGCGGCCAAGGAAATACCTTTGCCGGACAGCCTGAGCATGCCTTCGGAAGGCGTGCCGGAGCGGGTTCAAGATGCTGCAAAAGTCCGCGCTGAAACAGTCCTCGCAATGCCCAGGCTCGTGCACGGCAACAAGGAGGCGTCCATCGACGAGATCATCGCCGCCCGCATCGCCGCTGAGCTTGACAATGAGAGCTTTGCAAGTGCCGGCGCGGTGTCGCCGCTCGCCAATGTCGCCTACCGGCTGGCCAAAGCGACGCACGCGCCGGACATGATCATCGCCACCATGAGTTGCGGCCATCTCGACATAGCACCGAGCCCGATGATCCTGTCGCTGATCGAAAGCCTCGATTGCGAGACGGCGGTGGCGCATGCCGGCGGCGACGACACCTATTCGACCTATTACCAGGCCGGCGCGGTGACGCATGAGATCGTCGGTGCCGCGCAGGTCGACCGCCGTGGGCGCGTCAACACCATTGCGCTGCGCAAGCGTGACGGCAGCCTTATCCGGCTGCCCGGGCAAGGCGGCATGGCCGACGTCGCCAACATGCATCGCGATTATCTGCTCTACGTCCCCCGCCATTCCGTGCAGTCGCTGGTCGAGACGGTCGAGATTGCCAGCTCGGCGCGCGGCCTGTTGACTGAGGCCGAACGCGAGCCGATGGGCTATCGGACCGGCGCGGCATTGGTGTTCACCGACCTTTGCGTGTTTCGGCTCGACGGGGAGAGCCGGCAATTGGCCGTCATCGAGACCATGCCGTGCGTGACGCGCCAGCAGCTCCAGGATGCCACCGGCTTTGCCCTGACATTCGATGCCGATTGCCGCGAAGTTGCGCTACCCTCAAACGAGACGCTCGACATCCTGCGAAACCGCATCGACCCGCTCGGCCTGCGGCGCCTCGAATTCGTCAGCGCCAGGGAGCGCAGCGCCCTGATCGCCGAGATCCTGGCCACCGACCGGCGGATGGTCGAGCGCTGCATCGCCGCACAGCGGTCGCATACTGCACCGGATTGAAGGGGGTGCGCATGGCAAAGCCGTTGCTCGAAATGTCGGCCGCGAGGGTCTTCTTCGATGGCATCTTCACCAGCCCGCGCATCGCCCATCCGGAAGGCGTGGCCATCCATTGCGACGGCTCGATCTGGTGCGGCACCGAAACCGGCGACCTGCTGCGCTTGGCCGCCGATGGCGGCTCGGTCGAACGCATGGGCGGTACGGAGGGCTTTCTGCTCGGCATCGCCTTCGATAGCGCGGGAAACTGTTTTGCATGCGATTTGAGACATTCGGCGATCTTTCGCTGGGATGCCGCGACGGCTGGTATGCAGCGCTTCGCCTCGGCCGGCATCCGCGTGCCGAACTATCCGATCGTCGACGAGACACGCGGCTGGCTCTACGTGTCGGACAGCCTCGGCGAAGACAACCGCTCCGGCATTTTTCGCTACGATTTGAAGACCGGCGAAGGCGGCCTGTGGTGCAGCGAGACCATGGCCTTCGCCAACGGCATGGCGATGGCGCCGGGTGGCGATGGGCTTTACGTCGTGGAAAGCCATGCGGCCTGCCTCAGCTATGTGCCAATCCGTGCCGACGGCACGGCAGGACCTCGCCAACTCGTCGTGGACGGCGTGAGCAACGTTCCCGATGGCGTCGCCTTGGCGCCGGACGGGTCGCTGTTCATCTCATGCTACGAGCCCAGCCGCATCTATCGTTGGCGAAAACACAGCGGGCTCGAGGTGCTGATCGAGGATCCGGCGGCAACGACGCTCGCCCACCCAACCAACATTGCCTTCAAGGGCGACAAGCTCTACACCGCAAATCTCGGCCGCTGGCACATCACCGAAATCGACTTGACGGCGATTTCCTAGATCGGGCCGAACCGGGCGGCGCTGCCCTATCCCAGCCGCCCGTGACTCGATCGGATGCGCAACACCTGCACCCGCGACGGCAGCTCGATCAGGAACTCTTCGTCCCGCTCGAGATGGTGGATTTTTGTCGGATCGCCGCCGGTGAGCGCCGCCATCGCCTCGACGTTTTCCCAATAGGAGATCGTCACGAATTCCGAATGGGTCGTCGTGTCCTCGCGAAAGGTCTGAACGCCCAGGGCCTTCTCGATCAGCGGCTTGATGCCGGCCTCGTAATTGTAACTCTCATAGGCATCCGCCTTTTCAGGCACGGTTCTGCCGCGCCAGATACGAGCGATGGTCGGGGATTTCTCTGTAGCTTTCTCTGTCATGGCCAATGAATTCCTGCTGGTCTGATTGGTCCGCGGCGTTCGGCAAGGCCAGCCAAGGAACGCATCTCCCCGGCTGGCAGCCTGGTATCCAGTTGCCGGCGACTTTTTATCCTCCCCGGCCGACGAGCTCGCGCTGCCCCAGACAGGCCTCCTGCCGACCGGTAGGAGACTTACTCCTGATCCTCGGCGCCGCCTCCGTGGAAGAAGGACCGGATTTCCTGCATGTCGACGCTGCCGTCACCGTCCTCATCGACGGCGTTGAATATTCGCCCGACGAAATCCTGGACTTCGCTCTGAGAAAGCGCGCCATCGCCGTCCGCATCTACTATGGCGAACATCATTCGCATCTTCGCGCCATGCATCCCGCGTGGAATGCCGCCGCGCCCTCCCATCTCCCACCCTCGCTCAGGCGGGCCCATCCTGTAGCCGCGATGCCAGCGGTCGGGACCTCGCCGTTCCTCCCGGGGCGCGCGATCTTCCTGCATTCTCTCCTCCAGCATCTCAGTCATCATCTGGCGCATCATATCGCGCATGGCATCCTGGCTCTGCCCGCTCATTGCGGGCGACTGTTCGGCGCCACGATCCGGCGCCGGCGCGGCGGGCGCAGGTGGGCTCGTCTGGCCGAATGCCGGCGCGGCCAACATGGCCAGCGCCGCAGCAATTACAGTGGTTTTGCTTGCGAGCGTCATCGTAATCTCCATCGTGTGAATTGTGGGCCGCTGCATCCAAGCCAAACCGGCTGCTCGCCTCATGGTTCCTGGGCAGTCCGGCTCGACGGCGCAAAAGTCCGCCTGGTCGCGGCAACGAAAGCCGCTTGCTCACGTTGCCATTGATGCAAAGCTCCACCAGGAGGAAAAAATGGCCGACGATAAGAGCAAGCGAGATTTCCGCGAGCGCGACCGCGTTGCTGCGGAAGACGACCGTGAAGTCGAGTATTTTGCCCAACAGAACGGCGTCACGGCCGACCAGGTCCGCCAGCTGATCAAGAGCTTCGGCAATGATCGCGGGCGCCTGACCGTAGCTGCGAAGGCATTGCGAGGGATTTCACCTGCCGGAGCCGACGAGGTGACCAGGGAAGCCCGCCAGCAGGCGACACCCATGCATCTCGGCAAACCCGACGAGTGATGCCGGGGGGCAACTGCTCTGCCGCTGCCGCGGGCATCAGAACTTGCGGCTCAAATAGTCCGAGCCGCGCAGTCCGAACCGCCACTCGGCATCGACAGCCTTGGAAATGCCGATCCGGCGGCCTGTCAGAACGGCGCCGGCTTCGCTCGGCGGCCTGAATTCGAATGGCGGCAGGTCCAGCGGCAGCCCGTCATAAGATTTGTCGATAGCCAGCGCCTGGCAAAGGCGGCCCGGTCCCGAGCAAAGCAGCCGGGGATCGTCAACGCGGCGATTGGCCCGCATCACCTCCAGCCCTAATCGCGGTTCGATTGCGCGGATAAGCACGGCACTGCCGGGCAGGCACACGGCATTGAGGCACCAATGCAGGCCATAGGAGCGATAGACATACGCGCTGCCCGGGGCGCCGAACATTGCGCCGTTGCGCACCGTCCTGCCACCGAAAGCATGCGAAGCCGGGTCATCCGGGCGATAGGCCTCGGTCTCGACGATGCTGCCGCCAACGCCGTGCAAAAGCAGCGAGGCGCCAATCATGTCGCGCGCCACGATGGTGGCGTCACGGGCAAAGAATTGATGGTTCGTAGCCAACGTGCACCGGACTGATCGCGCCTGGACCTGGCGCGACAACAAATTCTCGGACCGGAAGCAAAATGTCCAGCCACTGCGCCGCGGGTCTGGAACGGCTGTATTCAGCGCAGCATGGCCGCGCCGATGAAAACTGCAGCGGCCAGCACGACGATGGCGGCAATCACCATGACTGGCCCATATCTGCTCGGTTGGACGTCGGGCTCATCCGTCAGCGGGCGCATCGCATTGGCATAGCTCGCCTGGTTGGTAAACTTCGGCGTTTCATGGCGCG
This sequence comes from Mesorhizobium sp. M0664, assembly GCF_040320565.1. NCBI lineage: Bacteria > Pseudomonadati > Pseudomonadota > Alphaproteobacteria > Hyphomicrobiales > Phyllobacteriaceae > Mesorhizobium > Mesorhizobium sp. M0664. Next base: position 24,405 of record NZ_JAMYPW010000050.1, on the reverse strand, counting down.
CGGCAGGGCTCTTCGGCGGAGCGTTGCCGGCGGATTCCGCGTCCGTTTCCATGGGAGCCGCAGCCGGATCGATGCCCGGGGTCTTGTCCCCTTCGCGCCCGGCGTCGATATCGCCCCGCGCCTGAGCCGGGCTTCGCCCAAGAGGTGCTGCGTCGGTCATCGTCGAGGTCCTTTCAGAGCATCGGCCTCAAGCATTCTAACCTGCGTCTCATTTCAAAGTTCCCCCGTTTCAAAATTCCCCGGTTCAAAGTTCCCCGGTTCAAAGTTCCCCCGTTTCAAAGTGCCAACGAGCGGAAACCGCCTGGGCCTGCTTCCAGGAACAACCGGCGATCGAGCGGGTTGAGCAAGCATCGGGAGAGCAACATGGACTTGGTGCGCCACGCGCCCAGATCGGCAGTTCGAAACAGGCTCCAGCGCATGATCTACTTCACCGCCGACACGCATTTCAGCGACCCGCGCATTTTGCGCATCGACCGCCGCCCGTTCGGCTCGCTGGCGGAACATGACCGGTCGCTCGTTGCGTTCTGGAACGAGACTGTCGGGCCGGACGACGAGGTCTGGCATCTCGGCGATTTTGCCAGGGGATCGGCCGCGTTCGTGTCGTCGCTTCTGGCGTCTCTTCATGGCAGCAAGCATTTGATCATCGGCAACAACGATGCTGCGGCCACCATCGAGGCCACAGGTTGGGCGAGCACGCAACACTACAAGGAGCTGGCGCTCGACGGCAGTCTGCTGATCCTTTGTCACTACCCTTTTCGCACCTGGAACCAGATCGGCAGGAAATCGATCGACCTGCATGGCCATTCCCACGGCAGGCTGACCCCGGTCACGCGCCAGTATGACGTCGGCGTCGACAGCTGGGATTTTCGTCCGGTCACGCTGACCACCATCCTTGCCAGCCGCGGCCAAAGGGCGGCGCGGCAAAGCCGTCAAAAAGTCGAGTGATCGAAAGTGCCGGCCGTGCGTTGAGGAATTTCAACGCCAGGGAGCACGCCATGAACAGACGTGAACTGATCGATGCCGACGGCGGCAAGCGTGTCGCAAAGCCCATCCCGCGCGATGCCGCGTTCGACAGCACCTTGGCCCTGCTGCGCGAGGGCTATGACTTCATTTCGGCCCGCTGCCGGCGCATGAACACCGACATCTTTGCGACGCGCCTGATGCTGCGGCCGGCAATCTGTGTCCGTGGTGCCGAGGCTGCCGAGATGTTTTATGGCGGCGACCACTTCACCCGAATTGGTGCGATGCCGCAGACCACGCTGCGTCTGCTGCAGGACAAGGGCAGCGTCCAGGCGCTCGACGGCGCCGCTCACCGCCACCGCAAGGCGCTTTTCCTGTCGATCCTGTTGGATGGTGACCAGATCGAGCGGCTCCGCGCAACCTTCCGTCGCGCCTGGCTCGACCAGCTGGAAGACTGGCAGCGGCGTGACGAGATCGTCCTGTTCGACGCCGTAAACCTCGTCCTGACCCAGGCGGCAGCGGCTTGGGCCGGCATCCCCGCCGACAAGGATCGCGCCGAACTCTGCCGCGAGCTCAGCGGCATGGTCGAGAACGCCGGCGGCATTGGGCCGTCGACCGTGCTGGCGCTGTGGCGGCGACGCCGGACCGAACGCACTATCGGCGAGCTTGTACGGCGCGTTCGAAGCGGCGCGCTTGATTTGCCGGCAAACAGCCCGGTCCGCCTGGTCAGCGAACATGTCGATGCCGAGGGAATGCCGCTCGATCTTGCCAGTGCCGCGGTCGAAATCATCAACATTATCCGTCCAATCGTCGCCATCGGCCGCTTCATCATGTTTGCGGCGCTGGCGCTTCACCAGCACCGCCAATGGTATGACAAGTTCGCCGCCGGCGATGACGACGGGCTGGAAGCCTTCGCCGAGGAGATTCGCCGGCTCTACCCGTTCTTCCCGTTCATCGGCGGCCGCGCCCGCCACCCCTTCGAATGGAAGGGCTACCGTTTCCACCAAGGCGACTGGGTCCTGCTCGACCTGCACGGCACCAACCATGATCCGCGCCTGTTTGTGGAGCCGGACCGATTTATCCCGGAGCGCGGCTTGAGCTGGAAAACCCACGGCTTCGACTTCATCCCGCATGGCGGCGGAGATCCGGCGACTACCCATCGCTGCCCCGGAGAAGCCGTCACCGTCGCGCTGATCATGGAAGCGGTTCGCCTGCTGACGCGGTCGATGGCCTACCAGGTGCCTGATCAGGATATGACCGTCTCGCTTGCCCGCATGCCGGCGCGGCCGAAATCCGGGTTCAGGATAGATAATGTGCGGCAAACACCCCGCTGAAAGGCTGCCGGTCGAACCGGAACCTCTGCGGAGCTGAGGCGTTCGAAAATTGCAAGGCGTAAAGGCAAACGCAATGGCTCAGAAGATCACGACAGGCGCGAACGACCGGCCGCGCAATGAAACCATCGGCCAATCCGGCGAAGGCCTGCCGGACGATAGCAGCAGGCCGCTCGAGGTCGACGAAGGCTGGGTCGCCCGGCTGAGAAACAAGCTGCAGGGCAAGCCCCGGCAAGCCGGTCAGACCAACACGGACGAAGTCCCCGCAGGCACTCCAGGCGCTGGCGAGAATATTTGCCGCCGCTGTGCAGGGTCAGGCATGATCGACGGCCGCACCTGCCCCGAATGCGGCGGAACCGGCAAGGTGACGACGCCGATAGGCGGAGGCTGAGCAATTCCAGGAAAAGTGTGAAGCGGTTTTCCGTCCGGTATTTGCGTCAAACAATACGATAGACCGGTTCTGCGTTTCCGCGGAACGATGAACCGTCCAGCGGCGGTCAGATCGCCGGCACCCACTTCCAGAACACGCCTTCCTTGCGTTCGGGGTAGTGCTTGAACTCGCATTCGAAGCGCCAGCCGTAGTTCTTGGCGGCGGCAAGCGCCTCCTTGCTGACCGGGTTCATGCCGGTTCCCGGCGCAAACCAGTCCTCCAGCAAGTCGTCGGGGATATAGGCGCCTATCCTCAAAGGCAGCTTTTCGAGGACGACATCCATTTCAGGTGGTGCAGGCACGGGGGGCGCTCCTTTGAAACCTACCCGCGAAGAAGCCGTTTAACGCCAAGCGGGTTCATTCTTCTGTTCATAGTCCTGGAACGCCTTCTGGAGACCGCCGATCACCTCGGCGGACGTCTCGAACATCGCCTTCAGCTGCGGCTCATCGACCTTCTCGATGTCCTCGCGAAGGTGCTGCTTCACCTCCTCCAACTTTTTCTGCATTTTCTGCGTGTGGTGGCGCGGATCGCGGTCGGCAGCGCTAGTCATGATCAATCTCCAATTGGTGGATCTCGGAAAACTCGCCCGGCTCTGAGGATCGACAGGCGGGTTTGCAGCGTAAACGGCTTGCCGATAGCTGTGGTTCCCGACTGCGGATGCGGTCTTCGCGCGCCCAACGCGCTGTTCCTGGGTTCAACCGCCCGGTAGCAAGTCCGAAGGGCGCTTGCCGCGAATTCAAGACGCAAGCAGTGGCAGACGAGCATTGATGAAACTGAGAACTGATGGCGTCTCTGGCCAAGGACGGCAATCCACGACCTATAGCCTACGCCTCGTCCGCGATCCATTCGAGCGAGGCGCCATGCGGGTCAGTCCAAGCTACAGGGGAGCCGTTCGCAGATAGGAGGAAGCGGCCAGGCGGCCAGCTTGTTCCGGCGCGTGTGGCGATGGACGGGAAGACGCGAGGGAACTCGTTCGATACCCAATAAGGCGAGAGACGCATCGCCTGCTCGGCGAAAGCTTCTCTGTCACCAAGGTCGGAGACATAGTCGAGGACGGCTGTGTGAAAGATGACGAGTGTAGCGTCGTTTGGCGCTTCGTTGCAGAGTTGCACGAGGTCGCTCCCGCGCAGGTCGCCCTTCACCACCCGAGGCTTGACTGTGGCAGCGATCTTTAGGGCCGCCCGCAGATTGGCAAGCCGTGCTGTCTGTTCCGGCCAGACCAGTGTCTCAAGCCATGCGACTTGCGAGTCGTCCGAAGCATCTATCGGGCTCAGGTCCAATCCAGCCCGCCAGACGACTTGCGGCAAGGCCGTCGGCAATGGCGTTGTTTCGCTAGCGAGGCATCGGAAGACAGGCGGCTCCAAGGCCATTGCAGGTGCGCGGATCACCTTGCGTCCGTAGTCATAGCCGTAGAGGTCGGGCATGAGGCAGAGCCCTGCGGAGGTCCCGACCTCGATGAGGGCCAGCGGCTGCGGCAAACGCGCCAGGACGGGGAGCAGGGTGGCGCATCTTCCCGGCTCGTTGGTTTGCGTTGAGCGCTCGAGCATGAGCGAGCGGATAGCGTCGGGATTAGCCTGAAGCGCCTGGCGAAGCTCGGTCCACCCTGTTGGCGTGCCGAACAAGTGACGCACCGCTGCAAGTAGAAGGTTCGGTTGCCGCTTTAGGTCCGGAAGAGTCGACAGGAAACCGAGCGCCTCCCGATCCCCAGCGACTGCCCGAGCCAACTCCTCGTAGAGCGGCGAGCGACCGCGAGCTTCCGTATCGGCGAAGCGAATATATCGGGCTGAGATCTCGGCCAAGCCCTCCTCGTCCATATCCGCTGATCCTCGGTCCCGACGTCCCATCACAATACACGATCCACGGATCTGATTGGACCAGGCCACGGCGTTTTTACACAGGCTTGACCCCAGCGGACTTGCCGCGGTCGCCTACTTAACCGTTGCGTTATGAGGTCGTACGCAATCCAAAATCTGGGGAACTGTCCCTAATTGGTGTCTCACCCAGGGATGCGGTCCACCATGTCTCCGGTATAAACCGCAACCCATGTCTCCGGGTTGGACAATTTGAGATTTGGCGCACCCGACAGGATTCGAACCTGTGACCTCTGCCTTCGGAGGGCAGCGCTCTATCCAGCTGAGCTACGGGTGCTTTCAGGATCGGTGATCCCAAAAACGAACCAGCCGGTAAACCGGCCAGCCACGGCTTCTTAGCGGAAGCAGGCGCCGGCTTCAACGGGCAATCGCCAGCGGGCTCAAACTGCCGTAGCAGCCCGGGGGAGACAGACACCGTCCCGTCCGCCGCCACCGCCTGCTCATTCGGTCACGGTAAGCACCGCCTTGCCGCTGATGCTGCGCTGCCGCAGCGCGTCGAGGGCTTGACCGACGTCCCGCCACGGCACGGTGAGGACCACCCGCGTTTCGAGCCGGCCGGCTGCGATCGGCGCGAGCAGCGAGGCGATGTCGGCGCCTACCTCCGGACCGGAAGCGTAGTAGGCGAAGGTCTGCAGCCGCGCACCTTCGTGCCCCGGAACGAACTGGCGGAAGCCGATGGGCGTGAGTTCGCCGCGGCTCGAGCCGAACATGACGACGGTCCCGCCGGGCGCGATCCGTTCGATCGCGTGGGCGAGGCTATCGCCGCCCACCGATTCGGTAATCAGCGAGAACAGTCCTTCGGTCAGCTCGATCGTTTCGACGACCCGCTCGGCTCCGAGGCCGCGGAGATCGTCGGCATGCCGTTCAGCGGCGACCGCCACCACCGACGCGCCCTGCTGGCGGGCGATCTGGATCTGGAAACGGCCGACCGCGCCGCTTGCGCCGGTAATCAGGACCCGCTGGCCGGCCAGGTCGCCGCCGAGGCGCAGGGTCCGCAGCGCGGTCGTGCCCGCGACCGGAACAGTGGCGGCGGAGACGAAGCTGACGTCGTCCGGCAGGACGGCGAGGTGGTCGGTCGGAACGGCGACCCGTTCGGCCCACCCGGCCTCGTCGACCAGAGCCGCAACCCGGGCGCCGACGGCCGGCCCGGAGCCGTCGGCCGCGGCGCGCTCGACAATTCCGGCGACGTCCTGGCCAGGCACCCAGCCGTTCGGACGGATGTTGAGCAAGCGCAGTTCGCCGCGGTTCAGCGAGACTGCCCGGACCGAGACCAGCGCCTCATGCGGGGCGGGCTCGGGCTCACCAAGCTCGGCGAGCCGCAACCCGGTGGCGCTGTCGGAAGATGTGACCAAGGCGAGCATTGGTATCGTCCCTTCTTGCTGCGTGGCGGACGCCAGCCTGTTTTCGTGCGCCGGGCTTGTTGGTCCGACGTTCAGAACGCAAGCAGGGCATGGCTAAATGGAAGTCCGCCTGTCGGCTTCTGAGTTACTCATCCCTAAACTATCGACTTTCCTGTTTGAGTAATTTAGATATCTTGGCAGTCGATCGCTAAAAACAGTCAATGTGAGACAGCCGCTCCGCTACCCCTGGCCTTTCGATCCGGATGACGTCCTCGCCCCGGCAATCGCCGTGCGCGTTGACGTTACCGAAACCGGGGCGGAGGTGCCGGACCACCACCACCGCAAGGGGCAACTCGTCTTCGCGCTGGGCGGCGGCGTCACATGTCGCGTCCCCAGCGGTCTGTGGATGGTGCCGCCGCATTGCGCGGTGTGGATTCCCGGCGACATGGAGCACAGCAATATCGCGACCGCCAATGCCCGGATTTTCTTCGTCTATATCGAACCGGGAGCTGCCGACCTGCCGGACCGGTGCTGCACGCTTTCGATCACGCCGTTGCTGCGCGAGCTCATCATAGAGCTGACGGATCGCGTTGAGGACGATGACGCGAGGGGCGAGCTCCTGACCAGGGCTCTGCTCACCGAACTGCCGCGCATGCCTGTCCAGCAGCTGCATTTGCCGATCTCGTCCGAGCCGCGCTTGAGGCGCATCGCGGCGGCGTTGGCGCAAGATCCTGCCGATCGCAGCACCCTGGCGGAATGGGCCAGTCGCGTCGCGCTCAGCGAGAGCAGTCTCGCACGTCTCGTGGTGAAGGAGACAGGGCTGACCTTCGGGCGCTGGCGCCAGCAACTGCACCTGATCGTCGCAATGCGCGAGCTGGCCTCCGGCGCCAGCGTGCAGCAGGTTTCGGCCGATCTCGGTTACGAATCGGTCACCGCCTTCATCACCATGTTCAAGAAAGCGCTTGGCAAGCCGCCGGCAAAGTATCTCAGCAGTGTCGCGCAAAACGGCGGCTCTGCGTTTGTCGCCTGAACCCGCACGCGGTCAACACTCGGACTTCAACTATCACTGCTCCTCGGCATACAGCAGCCGCGTCTTTGCCTCGGAGGTCGGCAACAGGCTGCGCTGGATCAGCGCCTCGACGTGGTCGTTGCGCTGGCGCGCGCTGTCGGCGCCCATCACCACGATGATCAGCCTGTGCCCGTCTGCATTATAGGAGGTGACGATGTTGAAGCCCGAAGCCCTGATGTAGCCGGTCTTGATGCCGTCGACCCCGCGCACCCGGCCGAGCATGTCATTGTGGCCGCGCACCAGCCTGCCGCGGAACATGAAGTCGCTTTCAGAGAAATAGTGGAAATGCTGCGGGAAGCGGGCGTGCAGCGCCATGCCGAGCACCGCCATGTCGCGCGCGCTCGTGTGCTGGTCGCCGTCCGGCAGGCCCGAGGCGTTGCGGAACACGGTGCTGCTCATGCCGATCTGGCGCGCCTTGGCGGTCATCATGCCGGCGAACGCCTCTTCGCTGCCGCCGAGATATTCGGCAACGGCGACCGCCACGTCATTGGCCGATTTGACGATGATGGCGCGGATCGCCGAATCGACGTCGATGGTCTCGCCGCGCCTGAACCGCAGCTTGGTCGGCGGCTGCCGGGCGGCGTTGTCCGACACCGGAATTTGCGTCTCCTTGCTGATGCGGCCCTGGTCCAGCGCCTCGAACAGGAGGTAGAGCGTCATCATCTTGGTCAACGACGCCGGATAACGCGGCGCCGTCGAATTGACCTCGAACAGCGTATTGCCGGTGCCGGCATCGATGACCATGGCGGCATATTTCTGCGGCGGCGCCGGTACCGCCAGCACGCTGTCGGGCGGCGTGACAGTCGTGCAGCCGGCAGCAAACAGCAGCAGCGCCAGCACAGCGACGCATTTGTGGATGGACGAAAAGAACCGGAAGGCGGACAAGTCAGTTCCGAAGGCAGGCAGTTTCTGAGACGAGGCGAAGCTATCTTAACGCAAAGGCACAGTCCATTTGGTTAATATCGGTCTGGCCCTCGAACGGTGCCCTGTCCACAGGCCGACGTGGCGCCGCCTGATGTGAATTGCCGGCCACCGCGCTTGCGCAACCGGCGGCGAGTGGGCTTTGCTGGCGCCGACAGAATCGGGCCGCCAGAATCGGGCTGGCAGAATCGGGCTGAATCGGTAGGTGCACATGGATACGGTCACGATCACGGCGAAGGGCATTTCGGTATCGGTCGATCTTGCCGTCGGCCATCTCGCCGACATGACGGTCGATATCGATGGCCGCCGGCTGAAGCCGCTGCATCGCGCACCCTGGGTCGGCGAGCCGCGCGAGATGCTGCCGAAAGACCTGCCCGAAGGGACGGTCCACCTGTCCGGCGATTTCCTCTGCGCACCCTTCTCGATCAGCGACGTCGAAGCGGCACCTTTGCATGGCTGGCCGGCAAATAGTCGCTGGGACGTCGTCGACAGCGCGGCAACGGCCGACGGCTGGCGCGCCGTCTTCCGCCTGCAGCGCCCGGTCATGGGCGCAACCGTCGACAAGATCCTGACCTTGCGCGACGATCATCCCTTTCTCTATCAGGAGCACGTCTTTTCCGGCGGCGCCGGCGCCATTCCCGTCGCCCACCACCCGATGACGGTGATGACGGCCGGCGGCAGGCTAGCGTTCTCGCCGAAGCGCCTTGCCGCAACGCCGAGTGAGGCGCCGGAGCCCGATCCGGCCCGCGGCCGCTCGTTGCTCGCCTACCCGGCGCGAACCGCCGACCTGACGCGCTTTCCCGCTGCCGACGGCGGCACGATTGACCTGACCACCTATCGCATGGACCAGCTGCGTGAGGACTTCGTCACGCTGGTCGAAGCCGACCATGGCGGACCGGGCTGGACGGCGCTGGCGCGCCAGGCGGAAGCCGACCTCGTGCTGGTGCTGAAGAACCCGGCCGAACTGCCGGTCACCATGCTGTGGGTCAGCAATGGCGGGCGCGACTATGCGCCGTGGAGCGGCCGCCACCGCGGCGTGCTCGGCATCGAGGACGGCCGCACGGCCGTCGGCCACGCCGCATCGCTCGGCGACAATTGGCTGAAGCGCGAAGGCGTGGCGACCGCCTTTGCCCTTTCCGAAGGGCGCCGCTTTTCGTTCCGCCATGTCATCGGCGCGCTGCCTTGGCCATCCGGCGAGCCGCCGCACGACGTCACGACCTCGCCGGGCCGCATGCGTATCCTGGCGGCTGACGGTGCCGTGCGCGACATCGGCTTCGACGGCGATTTCCTGCGGATCGGTCAATCCAGGCCCGATTGAAGGCTTGGCACAATCCGGCGTTTGAAATTTCCGAAAACTGCCGCCAAAATGCGCCAGAACCACCGTAAGGGGGCCAATGTCAGAAATCGCCCATATCGCTGCTGCCATTTTCAAGCGCGCCGGCAAGGCGCCGCGCTTCATCGTTGCCATTGCCGGTCCGCCCGGCGCCGGCAAGTCGACATTGTCGGCAGGCTTGCACGACCTGCTGCCGGAAGGCACGGCGGAAGTCGTGCCGATGGATGGCTTCCATTACGATGACGTCGTGCTCGATCGACGCGGCCTTCGCGCGCGAAAAGGTGCTCCGGAAACCTTTGATTTTGCCGGCTTCGAAGCGCTGCTGAAGCGCATCCGCGCCGGCGAGCCGGATATCGCCATCCCGGTCTTCGACCGCAGCATGGAGCTGTCGCGCGCCGCCGCTGCGATTGTCGCCGCCGACACCAAATTCATCCTGGTCGAAGGCAATTATCTGCTGCTCGACGAGGAACCCTGGACGCGGCTGGCGCCGCTGTTCGACTTCTCGATCTTCGTCGATGTGCCGCGCGCCGAGCTCGAGCGCCGACTGCTGGCGCGATGGCACGAGCACGGCCGCTCCGACGAGGACGCGCGCGCCTGGATCGCCTCTAACGATATGCCGAACATCGACCGCGTGCTTGCCCGTCGGCGGCCCGCCGACCTGGTGGTCGGCGACCTGGCCTGACTTGCAAGGAACCGCCCGGCCGGAACCTTGCCAGTTTCAGGCCGTTATCCCGGACACGGCAATTGTGCCCATGAGGGAACCGTTCGATGGAAACCATGGCAAGAAAGCCTGCGCCCGCCAAGGGCAGGGCAACACGATCAAAAGCCACTCGAGTGAAAACCAGCGCCGGCCCGGCAGCAGCGGCCCGCTCCAAGGATGCGGCAAAGCCCAGCTTTGGCAAGGCGGCGCCGAAAAAGGTGATGCCTGCCGCGGCCAAAGCCGCTGCACCCAAGCCCAAAAGATCGGCAAGCAGCAGAGGATCGATCGCAGGCAGCGCAATGCGCACTGTTAAAGCAACGGCCAATGTCGCCGCCGGTGCCGTGCTTGCCACCGCCAAAGGTGCGGCGTCGCTTGCTGCTTCCGTAGTCGGCAAGGGCGGCTCAAAGCCCCGGACCAAGGCAAAATAGCCGAGCGGAATCGACGTAAGATCAGCTTCTGGCCGGAATGGTGAGGCCCCTCTGCACCGCCGGTCGGGCGAGGCCACGCTCCAGCCATGCGCCCACGCTGGGGAAATCGTCGAAACCGACGAGTTCCCGCGCCTCGTAGAAGCCGATCAGATTGCGCACCCACCCAAGCATCGAAATATCGGCGATCGTGTAATCGTCGCCCATGATCCAGCTACGGCCCTTGAGCCTCGTTTCGAGGACGCCGATCAGCCGTCGCGACTCGTCGCGATAACGTTCCAGCGGGCGCTTGTCGGCGATTTCGCGCCCAGCGAATTTGTGGAAGAATCCGACTTGGCCGAACATCGGCCCGATCGAAGCCATCTGGAAGAACACCCACTGGATCGTCTCATAACGCAGCGTCGCGTCTGCCGGGACCAGCTGGCCGGTCTTGTCGCTGAGGTAAAGCAGGATGGCACCGGATTCGAACAAGCCGATCGGCTTGCCGCCCGGGCCGTCCGGATCGATCATCGCCGGTATCTTGCCGTTCGGGTTCAAAGACAGGAATTCCGGGGTCCAGCTCTCGTTCTTGCCGATATCGACGGCATGCGGCTCGTAAGGCAGGCCAAGTTCCTCCAGCGCGATCGATATCTTCACCCCGTTCGGCGTCGGAAACGAATAAAGCTGGATGCGGTCGAGGTGGCTCGCCGGCCAGCGCCTGGCAATCGGAAACGCGGACAGATCGGTCATCGAAACTCCTGGTAGGGGACCGCGCCGAGCGGCACGGTCATGGCGGGTCGCAGAGAGTTAGGCGCGACGCCTGGCGCGATCAATATGCGCATGGAAAGTTTCGCCGGCCCCGGTGAAGGACCCGCAAGGGGTGCGGTCACACGGCCTTTACCGCCAGCACCGCATTGGTGCCGCCGAAGGCGAAGCTGTTGCTGATCGCGGTGCGCACGGTGCGTTCGCGCGCCACGTTCGGCGTGATGTCGAGATCGCAGTCGGCGTCGGCTTCCCGATAATTGGCGGTCGGCGGCACGATGCCTTCGCGGATCGCCATCACGCAGGCGATCATTTCCAGCGCGCCGGAGGCGCCGAGGCAGTGGGCGTGCATCGATTTGGTCGAGGACACCGAAAGCTTGTAGGCATGGCCGCCGAACACGCGTTTGATCGCCGCCGTCTCGATCTGATCGTTGGCCTTGGTGCCGGTGCCATGCGCGTTGAGATAGTCGACGTCCTCGGGATTGAGCCCGGCATCGACGAGGCAGAAGCGCATCGCCGCCTCAGGCCCTTCGATGGTTGGCGCGACGATATCGGAGGCGTCGGCGGAAAGGCCGACGCCGGCGATTTCGGCAAGGATGGCGGCGCCGCGCGCCATGGCATGCTCATATGTTTCCAGCACCACCATGCCGGCGCCTTCGCCGAGCACGAGCCCCTGGCGGTCGGCCGAAAACGGCCGGCAGGTGTCCGGCGATAATACCCGCAGGGCCTCCCAGCCCTTGAGGATGCCCCAGACCAGCGGCGCATCGGTGCCGCCGGCGACCATGACGTCGGCCCGGCCGAGCCTGATCTGATCGACCGCCGAGGCAATGGCGTGGTTGGATGACGAGCAGGCAGAAGTGATGCCGAACACCGGCCCGCGCAGACCAAGATTCATGCTGACATGGCCGGCTGCAGCGCCCGGCATTACTTTCGGGACGGTGAAGATGCCGGCGCGGTTCTTGCCTTCGAGCAGGATGGCGCGATAGTTCTCTTCGATCGCCTCCCAGCCGCAGACGCCGACGCCGACGACGGTGCCCATCCGGTAGGTGTTGGCGGCGTGCGGGTTCAATCCCGCCTGCTGTGCCGCCTCCCGCGCGGCGATCGTCGCCAGAAGGCTGAAGCGGTCCATCGACACGACCTGCTTGCGCTCGATGCCGTGCTCGGGAAGCGCCTTGATTTCGCAGCCGACCTTGACCTTCAGATCATGCAGCAGCGGATTGTCGATCGCGCCGATTGCCGAACGGCCGGCGCGCATTTCATTCCAGATTGCCGGTGCGTTGGTGCCGAGCCCGCATAATCCGCCGATGCCCGTGATGACGACGCGCTTGTGCATTCAGTCAGGCTTTTTTCGCGATCAGCGCGCGAACCGCCTCGACCATGTCGCCGACATTCTTCAGATTGCTCCAGGCATCGACAGTGTTCATCTCGATTTCGATGCCGTACTCTTCCTCGAGATCGAAGATGATCTCCGTCAGTTCCAGCGAATGGATGCCAAGGGCGGTCAGTTCGGTACTGGTGGTGATTTCCTCGCCGCCCGGCTCGGCATGAGCCTTGATCTTGGCGATGATATCGTTTGCCAGCTGGTCAGCCATTCGGTTTCTTCCCCAACTCTGTCGTTTCCCGACGCCAACTGATCAGCGCCCCTTTTGTCCTCGATTACGTCGTCATCGTCGCCTTTTACCCCCGCCAGGCGCCGGTGACCGTACCAAGGTGGCTCCCTCTATAGAAACCGAAACGCTGTCAAGCAACAAGCTATATATCGACAAAGCCGCCGCAGTGCTTAACGTTGGTGTCGTGGATACGATCGCATATAGCTTGACTTCAGTGCCGCCGGCCCAGCGTGTTGCCGGCGTCGCGCGGCTTGGCTGCGACTGGAACGGAGGCCGCACGCGTCTTCGGCGTCTGTACCAGGACGGTTCGGCCAAGATCCGCATGCCGGCGGTCTCGGCCGATCCGCTCGAAGCCGTCCTGATCAACACCGCCGGTGGGCTGACCGGTGGCGACCGTCTCGCCTGGGAGGTCGATGTCGGTGCCGGCGCCTCCGTAACCATGACAACGCAGGCCTGCGAGAAAATCTATCGCGCCGCATCCGATCGCGCCGAAGTGCGGGTGCAGCTGACTGTCGGGGAAGAAGGCCACATTGCCTGGCTGCCACAGGAAACCATCGTCTTCGACCGCTCGGCCTTTGCCCGCAGCCTTGACGTGGAGCTTGCCACCGGAGCCGAGGCGCTGATCCTGGAGGCCACCGTCTTCGGCCGCCTGGCCATGGGTGAACGGGCCACGCAAGGCCATTTCCACGACCGCTGGCGCGTCCGCCAGGACGGGGCGCTGGTCCATGCAGAGGAGTTCCGCATCGGGCCGGACATTGCGGCCGCCTTGAACCGTCCCGCAGCGGCCGGCGGTGCCGTCGCCGTGGCGACGCTGCTGATGGTGTCGCCACGGGCAGAGGCTTTGCTCGAGCCGGCCCGGGGCATAGTCGGCGGCCAGGGCGGCGTCAGTTTCTGGAGCGTGCGGAAATCTGGCAAGCTTCTTGCGAGGCTGTTCGCCGAGGACGGCTACCAGCTCCGCAAGCGGCTGGTGCCGCTTGTCGAATTGCTCAACGGACGGGCGGGCCTGCCCAAATTATGGTCACTCTGATTTCGATTGTGCCACTGCAGGAAAAAGCATGAATCTGACGCCGAGGGAGAAAGACAAGCTGCTGATCGCCATGGCGGCGATCGTGGCCCGCAAGCGGCTCGAACGCGGCGTCAAGCTCAATCATCCGGAAGCGATCGCGCTGATCACCGATTTCGTCGTCGAGGGTGCCCGCGACGGCCGCGCGGTCGCCGAGCTGATGGAGGCCGGCGCCCATGTCGTCACCCGGGCCCAGGTGATGGAAGGCATTGCAGAAATGATCCACGATGTGCAGGTCGAGGCGACGTTTCCAGACGGCACCAAGCTGGTGACCGTGCACGAGCCGATCAGATAACACCGCCAAGGAGAGGAAAATGCTTGAGCTGCGTCCCAACTGCGAGTGCTGCGACAAGGATCTGCCGCCCGATGCGACGGATGCGGTGATCTGCACCTTCGAATGCACCTTTTGCGCCGACTGCGCACAAAACGTGCTCGGCGGCGCCTGTCCGAATTGCGGCGGCAACTTCTCGGCCCGCCCGATCCGTCCGGCAGCGCTGCTGAAGAAATATCCGGCCTCCACCAGGCGCGTCCTCAAGGCAGAGGGCTGCGCTCCGGCCCGCAAGGCGGCGTGAGAGGTACTCGAAGATGGAAGCTACGCCGATGATCCCCGCTACGATGAAACGCTCAACGCTGTCGGCGGTCCTGCTGCTGGCGGCAGCAATGCCAGCCTATGCCCATGTCGGCGTCGGCACGGTTTGGTCCTTCACCGCCGGCCTCTCCCACCCGCTCTCCGGCCTCGATCACATGACGGCGATGATTGCCGTCGGGCTATGGGCCGCGCTCAAGGGCGACAAAGCGATCTGGGCATGGCCGCTGGCCTTCGTAAGCGTCATGCTGGCCGGCGGCGTGCTCGGCATGCTGCATGTGCCGATGCCTTTCGTCGAGCCGGCGATACTGGCGTCCGTCGTGGCACTCGGGCTGCTGGTTGCGCCCGCCGTCGATCTTCCTGTCTCGGCCGGCGTCGCCGTCATCGGCCTGTTCGCGCTGTTCCACGGCTATGCCCATGGCACCGAGGTGCCTGAGAATGTCGGCGGACTCGGCTATATGGCGGGCTTTGCCGTTGCCACGGCACTGCTCCACGCCGTCGGCATCGCCGCCGGTCTCGGCCTCGGCTGGCGCTTCCGCGGGCTTGCCCGCGCCGCTGGCGCCGCTTGTGCCGCGATTGGCGCCGGCCTCGCTTTTGGCGTCATGTGAGGCCGCAATGATCCCCGGCGAAATCATCACGGCAAGCGGCGAGATCGAACTGAACAAGGGTCTGGCGACGGTCACCTTGAAGGTAGCCAACAGCGGCGACCGGCCGATCCAGGTAGGCAGCCATTATCATTTCTTCGAGACCAATGAGGGACTGAGATTCGATCGCGACAAGGCCCGCGGCATGCGCCTCGACATCGCTGCCGGCACCGCCATGCGCTTCGAGCCCGGCCAAGAGCGCGACGTTACCCTGGTGCCGTTCGGCGGCAAGCGCGAGGTCTACGGATTTCAGCAGAAGATCATGGGCGCGCTGTGAGATCGAAGGCGTTGAGCAGTTTCGGCTCAGCCGGGCGGCTTGGCCGCCGCATAGATGACGACCTTTCCCGGATCGTCGAATTCCACCGCCAGAACGTCCTCGGTTTGCACTCGCCGCGAATCGATGGCGTTGAACAGCAATGCGTTCGCTTCGATCTCCTTGCGCAGCTCGGCGATGTCGTCCCGATGTTGCCTGACCTTGTTTTCGATCGCCGGCGGCGGGCCGCCTTCGGTGCGCGCAGCATCGGTAAGAAACACGATATCGACCTTGTCGAGCTTGGATGTCTTGCGCACGGCGGCGATGTTTTCACGCGTGCGGTCGATCGCCGAACTGACCTTGCCGGCTTCCGCATTTGTCTGGGTCTCTTCCTGGCCGACCTCCGAGCCGACGATCCGGTTGACGGTCTCGGCGCTGTCGAGGCTCTGCGCGTTCAGCGCGGCGTGCGGAATGCTGGCTGCCAGAAACGCGGTCGCGGCAATCCCATGCAGCCATCTGGTGTCGGAGAAGGTGGTGATCGCCATCGCTCGTTCTCAGGGTCCTTTTCGAGGCTCGTGTCAGGGCGACAGGACCGAAACGTAACGTCCCCCGTGAAGGTTCCCTTTGTGATGCGGCGGGCTGGCCGGGCGCCGGCCCGCCGCCTCGTCTCGTCAGCTCGCTTTCTTGGTGATCAGCGTCAGCGCGCCATTGGTGCTCATGCTGGCGGCGATCACCTGCGCCGAGGTGAGCCCCTTGGCTTCGAGCGCGGATTTGACCTGCGGTGTCGCGTCGATCGAGCCGCGCAGTTTCTGCAGGTCGGCATCGCTGCGCTTGGCGATCACCTCGTTGACCTTGGCTTGAGTGTCCGCGGGCAGATCCTTGATATCGACGACGTTGATCGCCTGGATGGTGGGCGCCTGCGGCTGCGCCCCGGGCGCGGCAGGAGCAGGCGCAGCCGGCGCCGGACTGGGCTGCTGCGCAGGCTGTTGCTGGGCGCTGGCGGCGGTTGCGAGCACCAGCGTGGCGGCGGCTGCCAGAAGGGTCGTTTTGCGCATGGATGTTCCTTTCCATCGATTGGCAAATGGTCGTTTTGGGGTGGCCCGGCCACCTCAAACGCTAAATGGGATCGGAAAGTGTCGCTCAGCGGGTCATTGCGTGACCATAGGATGGCGGCAATGTGGAGCCCGGCTTCGACAAGCGGTATTTTCGGGCTGTATTTCGGGAGCAATTGCTGATGGCTAAAATCACCCGCGCCGCCTATGCGCAGATGTACGGCCCGACCGTCGGCGACAAGGTCCGGCTCGCCGACACCGAGCTGTTCATCGAGGTCGAAAGGGATCTCACTCTTTACGGCGAGGAGGTGAAGTTCGGTGGCGGCAAGGTCATCCGCGACGGCATGGGCCAGAGCCAGGTGTCGCGCGCGCAAGGCGCGGTCGACACCGTCATCACCAATGCGCTGGTCGTCGATGCCACCGCCGGTATTGTCAAGGCAGATATCGGCCTCAGGGACGGCCGTATCGCCGCGATCGGCAAGGCCGGCAATCCGGATACCCAAGGCGGCGTCACCATCGTCATCGGTCCCGGCACCGAGATAATCGCCGGCGAGGGCAAGATCCTGACCGCCGGCGGCTTCGACGCGCATATCCACTTCATCTGCCCGCAGCAGATCGAGGAAGCGCTGATGTCGGGCATCACCACCATGCTCGGCGGCGGCACCGGCCCGGCGCACGGCACGCTGGCCACCACCTGCACACCTGGGCCATGGCATCTGGCGCGCATGATCCAGTCTTTCGACGCCTTCCCGATGAATATCGGCCTGTCGGGCAAGGGCAACGCGTCGCTGCCCGCCGCGCTCGAGGAGATGGTGCTTGCCGGCGCCTGCTCGCTGAAGTTGCACGAGGACTGGGGCACGACGCCGGCTGCAATCGACTGCTGCCTGTCGGTTGCCGACGATTACGACGTGCAGGTAATGATCCACACCGACACGCTGAACGAGTCCGGCTTCGTCGAAAACACGGTCGCGGCGATCAAGGGCCGCACCATCCATGCCTTCCACACCGAAGGCGCCGGCGGCGGCCACGCGCCTGATATCATCAAGGTCTGCGGCCTGCCTAACGTCATTCCGTCCTCGACCAACCCGACACGCCCCTACACGATCAACACGCTGGCCGAACACCTCGACATGCTGATGGTCTGTCACCATCTGTCGCCGTCGATCCCCGAAGATATCGCCTTTGCCGAGAGCCGCATCCGCAAGGAAACCATCGCCGCCGAAGACATTCTGCACGACATCGGCGCCTTCTCGATCATCTCGTCGGACAGCCAGGCCATGGGCCGTGTCGGCGAAGTGGCGATCCGCTGCTGGCAGACCGCCGACAAGATGAAGCGGCAGCGCGGTTCGCTGCCGCAGGAGACCGGCGACAACGACAATTTCCGCGTCCGCCGCTACATCGCCAAATACACCATCAATCCGGCCATCGCGCATGGCCTGTCGAAGGACATCGGCTCGGTGGCGGTGGGAAAACGCGCCGACCTCGTGCTGTGGAATCCGGCCTTTTTCGGCGTCAAGCCGGACATGGTGCTGATCGGCGGCATGATCGCCGCCGCCCCGATGGGCGATCCCAACGCCTCGATCCCGACGCCGCAGCCGATGCATTACCGGCCGATGTTCGGGGCCTACGGCAAGGCGATGACCAATTCGTCGGTGACCTTCGTTTCGAAGGCCGCGCTCGACGCCGGCCTGCGCGGCAGGCTCGGCGTCGACAAGCAGATGGTCGCGGTCGAAAACACCCGCGGCGGCATCGGCAAGCATTCGATGGTGCTCAATGACGCCACGCCGCATGTCGAGGTCGACCCCGAAACCTATGAGGTCCGCGCCGACGGCGAACTCTTGACCTGCGAGCCAGCAACCGTGCTACCGATGGCGCAAAGGTACTTTTTGTTTTGAGGTGATGCGTGTTCTGGCGCACAAGCTCCCCGCTGGACGCCGACGACGAGGAGTGGCAGCTCGATTGCTGGGGTTGGCTGCTCAGGCATTTCGGCGGGGCAGCCGCGCTGCGCAAACGTTCGCTGATCTTGCCAACACGAACATTTTTCACCCCCTCTGAAGAACAGGGGCACGCCGCTGCATCGCACTATTTCGGGCAGGTGGCGGCATATTTTGGCATCGATGCGGCCCGCTTCAATCTCGTGCCACAGGAAGATTCAATCGACCCGGTTTTGGGACCGCTTCAGGTCCTTCAGGACGCGCCGCGGGAGCCTGCCGGGACCTTCTCCGTGTCCCGGGGCGGTGCCATGACAATCACCTACAATCCGGCGATCGTTCCCAAGTCCATGAAGCTCATTGCGACGTTCGCGCATGAGATTTGTCATCCATTGCTGTTCTCGGTGCCTGAAGAACCGCCGGGCGGCACCGAGATGGAGGAGTTCGCAACCGATCTCGCGGTCACCTTCTTCGGCTTTGGTATCTTCAATTCCAACACTGCGGCGAGTTTCACTCAGTACCGCGACACCGCCACCGGCACGCAAGGCTGGTCCTTCGAGCGACAAGGCTATCTGTCGCCAGCGGAACGCGCCTTTGCGCTGGCGCTGTTCATCCAGGCGCGCGGTCAGGGAATACAGGACGCGCGCGAGTATCTGGATTCCGGGCCGTTGGCCTATTTTCGCAAGGCAACGAAGTATCTGGCGCAGACGCCATCCATTTCATCCGATCTGCTTGCGGCGCACCAATAGCCAAGGTCTCAACGGACTCAACATTCGAACGGCAGGTCAGCGCAGCAGAAACCGGTTTTCACTTTTCAGATCACAATCTAGAACGCCAAATGTAGAACATGCCGCGCCAGGCCTATGGACCAGCAACTCCCCTACGCCCACGACATTTTCCCGCATATCCGCATCGTCCTGGGCATGGTGATCGGCCTCGGCGTCACACGGCTGCTGTCGGGGCTCGCCCGCATCGTCCAGCATCCCGGCCAGTACCGGCTCTATCCCGTTCACCTCGCCTGGGTTGCGTCGGTGCTTTTGATGCTGGTGCATTTCTGGTGGTGGGAGTTCGGTCTGTTCCAGATCGAGAATTGGACCTTCGGCAAATACCTGTTCATCATCTTCTACGCCGTCACGCTGTTCCTGCTCTGCGCGCTGCTGTTTCCGGATTCGATGCTGGACTACACCAGCTATGAGGATTTCTTTTATTCGCGCCGGGCCTGGTTCTTCGGCCTGCTGGCGGCGACCTATCTGCTCGACGTGATCGATACGCTGCTGAAAGGGCCGGAGCATTTCGCCCATTTTGGCGTCGAATATCTGATCCGCACGCCGGTTTTCGTCGCGCTTTGCGTCATTGCGATCCTGCTGCGCGACCGCCGCTTTCACATCGCCTTTGTCGCCGGCGCGCTCGTCTATCAGATATCGTTCATCCTGCGGCTCTTCGACACGATCGTCTGAGCCCCATTGGGGCGGCGGACGCGATAGGCTAGGCTTTTTGGGAGAGGCAGTTTTTACATGAAGCTCGATATTCGCACCGACTTCACCAAATTCCCGCGCGCCGTCTCCGTCCTGGCCGCAGGCGAAGCCGGAACGACCACGCCATACGACAGTGCGGTGCTTGCCCATGACGAGCGGCATCTGCGCCGTCGCGCCATCGAAACGGCCCGTAGCGACAAAGTGCTGGTCGACCTGCCCGAACCGGTGACCTTGAACCATGGTGACCGGCTGGTGCTGGAGGATGGCCGCCACATCGAGATCATCGCGGCCGAGGAGCCGCTCTACGATATCCGTGCCGGCGGCCCTGTCCATCTGGCCGAACTTGCCTGGCATATCGGCAACCGTCATCTCGCGGCAAGCATCGAGGCTGGCCGAATCCTCATTCTGCGCAACCATGTCATCAAGGCGATGCTGGAAGGGCTGGGCGCCACGGTGAGCGACGTCTCCGAGCCATTCAAGCCGGTGCGCGGCGCTTATTCCGGCCATGGCCATTCTCACGCCGAGGCGCATGCGCACAGCCATGCCGAAGCGCACTCCCATACCCATAGCGAATCGCATTCCCATAGCCATTCGCACGACCATGACCATGACTGACCAGCCTTCCGACGTTGCCCAGCCTTCCAATATTGCTTTGTTGCGGCTGATGGCGTGGCTGTCGCCTTCCTTCCCGGTCGGCGGCTTTTCCTACAGCCATGGTCTCGAGCAAGCCGTGCATGCCGGGCTGGTTGCCGACAGCAAAGAGCTCGCCGCGTGGCTGGAAACGCTGGTCGAGATGGGTTCGGGCTGGAATGATGCGGTGCTGTTTGCCGAAAGCTGGCGCAGGGCGCGCGAAACCGGCGATCTCGATGAAATCGTCGCCCTTGCAGAAGCTCTGGCAGGCTCGCGCGAGCGCCATGCCGAGACCATGCTGCAGGGCGCTGCTTTCCTGAAGGCGGCCATCGCCTGGCCGTGCCAGGTGCTGGATCGCCTGCCGGCCGAATGTGCCTATTGCGTTGCCGTCGGCGCCGTTGCCGGCGATCACGGCATTGCGCTGCGGGACGCCCTGGCGGCCTTTCTGCAGGCCTTCTTCTCCAATCTCGTCCAGGCTGCGATCCGGCTTGGCATCGCTGGCCAGAGTGCCGCGATGACGCTACTGGCCGCCTTCGAACCGCTTGCCCTGGCCACGGCCGACCGCGCTGCCGGCTCGACCCTCGATGATCTCGGCGGCTGCGCTTTCATCTCCGACGTCACGGCGATGAAGCACGAGGCCCAGTATTCGCGGCTGTTCCGCTCATGATCGTCCTTGCTTTCGCCCTCTCGCTCGTCCTGCTGTTGATCACGGCACTGCATGTCTATTGGGGCATTGGCGGCATCTGGCCGGGCAGGGACGCTGCCTCCTGCGCTCGTGCGGTCATCGGCTTTCGCGGCGTCGACGAAATGCCGGCACCCTTCGCCAGCTTCGCCGTTGCCGCCTGCCTTGGCCTTGCGACACTGTGGCCGATGGCGCTCGAAGGCGTGTTCGCCACGCCCTTTCCCAAGGCCGGGCTGGCCGCCACGGCGCTGCTCATCGCGCTGGTTTTCCTGGCGCGCGGCATTGCCGGCTTCACGCCTTGGTGGCGCCGGCTGACGCCCGAGCAGCCTTTCGTGCGGCTCGATCTGCGTTATTATTCGCCGCTGTGCCTGCTGATCGGGCTTGGCTTTGCCATTCTTGCCCTCACGGAGTTCCCCGCATGATATCACCCAACGGTCCTCTTCGCGTCGGCATCGGCGGTCCGGTCGGCTCGGGCAAGACGACGCTCACCGAAAAGCTTTGCAAGGCGCTGCGTGACGAGTTCTCGATCGCCGTCGTCACCAACGACATCTACACCAAGGAAGACGCCATGATGCTGGCCCGGCTGCAGGCGCTCCCTGAGGATCGCATCGTCGGCGTCGAGACCGGCGGCTGCCCGCACACCGCCATTCGCGAGGACGCCTCGATCAATCTGCAGGCGATCGCCGAGATGACCAAAAAATTCCCGGATCTCGACATCGTCTTCATCGAATCGGGCGGCGACAACCTCGCCGCCACTTTCTCGCCGGACCTTGCCGACCTGACGCTCTATGTCATCTCGGTTTGCCAGGGCGAGGAGATTCCGCGCAAGGGCGGACCGGCGATCACCCGGTCCGATTTCCTGGTCATCAACAAGAGCGACCTTGCGCCCTATGTGAACGTCAATCTCGACATCATGGAGAGCGATGCTGCCCGCATGCGCGGCAAGCGGCCGTTCGGCTTCACCGACCTGTCGCGCGGCAAGGGACTGCAGGAGGTGATCGATTTCATCGTCGAGCATGGCGGGCTGAGGGTCGGCGCGGCCACCAGCACGGCGGCATAACGGCGCTCGCCTGCACCAAACGAAACCGGGTTGCGCGTGTTCCAGCCGCGCGGCATCCTTGCTTTTTTCACGGAGGTTTACGATGAGCATCACTCGCCTGCAGAAGGAAGTGCTGACCAACCTGGCGTTCTATGAGGAGCGCGTCGATCTGGCTTGCGCCTTCCGCTGGACGGCGCGGCTTAACATGCATGAGGCGGTGGCCAATCATTTTTCGCTGGCGGTCAACGACGATGGCTCGCAATTCCTGATGAACCCTAACCAGGTGCATTTCTCGCGCATCAAGGCGAGCGATCTGCTTCTGATCGACGCCAATGATCCCGACACGCTGGTCGGCCCGAATGCGCCTGACCCGACGGCGTGGGGCCTGCATGGTGCCATCCATCGCAACGTGCGTCATGCGCGCTGCGTCATGCATGTTCACTCGATCCACGCCACCGTGCTTGCCTCGCTCGCCGACTCGACGCTGCCGCCGGTCGACCAGAACTCGGCGATCTTCTTCAACCGCCATGTCGTCGACGCTCATTATGGCGGGCTGGCCTTCGAGGAAGAGGGCGAGCGCTGCTCCCAGCTTCTTGTCGACCCGAAGGTCAAGGTGATGGTGATGGGCAACCATGGCGTGCTGGTCATCGGCGACAGCGTCGCCGACACCTTCAACCGCATGTTCTATTTCGAGCGCGCCGCCGAAACCTATATCAAGGCGCTGTGGACCGGCCGGCCGCTGCGGGTACTGTCGGATGAGATCGCGGAGAAAGCGGCAAGGGAACAGGAAGACTATCCCGGCCAGGCCGAGCGCCACCTTTCCGAACTGAAGGCGATCCTCGACGAGCAGGAGCCTGCCTACCGGAGTTGAGCGGTCCCGCCGGGCCTGGCTTAAAGCCCGAGTTCGGCCCGCAATTCGCCGGCACTGTTGATGACAATCGCCCCCGGCGGCCCCTCCATGGGCACCTCTGGCCAGAAGATCGTCTTCATTCCCGCTGCCAGGCCCGCCGTGGCGCCGGTCACGCTGTCGTCGACCGCCACGGCCTTGGCGGGATCGACGTCGGCCAACCAGGCGGCGCGCAGGAAAGGTTCGGCATGCGGCTTGCCTTCGCGCACGTCGTTGCGGCTGATGGTCTTCATGCCGGGATAGAAAAGGCCGACGGCGCGCAGATTGGCGTCGACGATCAGCCGGTCGGAATTTGATACCACCGCCTGTGCCACGCCAAGCTCCCGCAACTCGTTGAAAATCTCGATCGCGCCGGTGCGTGGCGTCAGCGTTTCGGCCATCGGCAGATAGTGATCGTATTTGCGCACGATCCAGTCGTCGAAAGGCAGGTCGAGGCCGAACTCGTCGCGCAGCATTTCGTAGACCGGCCATGCGGCGATGCCGAGCACGCGCTCATGCAGGTCGGCCGGCGGCGCGATGCCGACGCTGTGCAGCGCCGCAATCAGCGCCGCCTCGTGCAGCGGCTCGCTGTCGACCAGCGTGCCGTCCATATCCCAGAAAACCGCTTTCGGCGTCATGCAAGGCTCCATTCTCAAAAAATTCCTTAAAGCGTTTAGCGCACGAGATAAACCGCCGCGTCCCCGCTAATGCATGTCGCGCAAAGTGTGCAGCGGTTTTGCAATGACGACATGCATAAAAAGCAACCTAAAACCCGTCGCATGAGGCCGATCGAACGCAACGCGCTTTAGAACCGGGATTGGTGCGACCTCGACAGCCTTGCTGTTGCAACGAGACTGGGTCGACCTGTCACTTCGCTCCAAACACCAAGTTTCATCACTAAGCAATTGCTCTTACAATAGGCAATTGCGCGCAAGTTCATTCCCTGCGAGACTACTGCGCTCCGCCTCTTATGCTCGGCGGGGTTGGGAGGTAGGAACTTGAATTCGCGGCAGGACAGCGGCGGCAACAGGCTGGACGACGCGGCGCGTGCCGGCTGGCTCTATTATGTCGCAGGCAACACCCAGGACCAGATCGCCGCCACGCTTGGCATCTCGCGGCAGACGGCGCAGCGGCTGGTGTCGCTCGCAGTCTCCGAAGGGCTGATCAAGGTGCGCGTCGACCACCCGATCGCCAATTGCCTCGACCTTGCGGCACGGCTGAAATCGCGCTTTGCGCTTGATCTGGTCGAGGTGGTGCCGAGCGACCCTTCTTCGTCCTCCACCGTCATCGGCGTCGCCGAGGCGGCGGCGGCCGAGATCGAACGGCGGCTGCGGTCGCCGGGGGGGCGCGGGCCCGGCGGCCGGGAGCGCGCCCCCCCGCAGGGCCCCCGCCCCCGCCCCGCCCCCCGCAACACCGCCAGACCACCCCCCAAT
>NZ_JAMYPW010000049.1:0-47550 GCF_040320565.1 Mesorhizobium sp. M0664 | reverse complement strand
CGACACCTTCGACGCTGTGCACGGAGGCCAACAGCTTCGCCTGTTCAATGCCCACCATGACGAGTACGGCTTCCAGCCGATCGTCGTGTTCGATGGTGCGGGACGGTTCGTCAGCGCGATCCTGCGACCGGCCAAGCGGCCGAGTGGGGCTGAGATCCGCCCCCACCTGCGCCGTCTGGTGCGGGCGATCCGGATCAACTGGCCGAACATTCGAATCCTGCTCCGCGGCGATAGCCATTATTGCAACCCGCAGGTCATCGACCGGTGCCGCGCCAACGACGTCGACTTCATCTTTGGCCTCGCGCCCACCACGACCCTGCGCAAGCATGTTGCGGATCTGGAGGCCAGGACGACGGCGCGCTTCGAAGCATCGGCCAAGACAGGCAAGGTCCGCAGGTTCAAGGAGTTCGTTGACGGCGCCGCTAGTTGGAGCCGCGTCGAGCGCATCATCGCGCGGGTCGAGGTCGGCGCCCAAGGTGGCGATATCCGCTTCGTCGTCACCAACCTTGCCGGTGGGAAGGCCAAGGCGCTCTACGAGGATGTCTACTGCCGGCGCGGCGCGGCCGAGAACCACATCAAGTCGTGGAAGACGCATCTCGCCGCCGACCGAACGTCCTGCACAAGAGCGACGGCCAACCAGTTCCGGCTATTCCTGCATGCCGGTGCTTACTGGTTGATGTGGGGCTTGCGGGCCGCGATGCCGAGGCGCTCGAGCTTTGCCGTCGCCCAATTCGACACGCTGCGATTGCGCCTCATCAAAATCGCTGCGCGGGTGGTCGAGATGAAATCGCAAATCCGCCTGCACCTGCCGACATCGTGCCCCGACCAGCGCATCCTGCGCATCGTCCTCGATCGCATCCCCCAACTCGCGACATAACGATGGGGGCAGACGCCCCGAAACGAACCCGTCGACCGCAACCTGCAAACCCCCGCCTGCCATCACGACGGAGCAATCCCGGCGCCTGACGAGGCGCGTGGAAAAGCACCGCAACGGCGACCACAACGTCGCTTCAGGCCGTCAAAAGCTTATCGCCGTGCATCAAGGCGGCTAGAAGCGCGCCGGCAGCCTGGCGGGGGGCTTGGGGTTAGACTGCCGGCGCACGCCACTCATGAAGAGCGGCCCCTTTTTGCGGTTCCGACACCAATAGTCAACCCGGCAGCGTCTGGATGCCCGCTGTGCTCTTTTCAGAGCGGCTCGCGATGCCGGCCATGTCGGCCGATCCTGCCTAGGATGGGGGGCCACTCTCGTCGGCCGAGTTGATGCTCCAGCCAATATCGCCTTGCCGACCAGCATGGGTTCGCCGTTAGCAATCCATCCTCGCGAGCCGATGCTATCGTGCACGTGTCGCAGCACTCCGGGCGGCTATATCGCCTAAGACAGCATGACGAAGCGTTCCAACTTCCTGTTCGGCGAGCCCGTGTGCAGTTCCTGACTCGGACAGTGGACGAGAATTCTCTTGGCGGTACTGCGCCAGAAGGCATTCGCGTCCAACGGAATCAAGCGACGACTATCAGCCGCAAACGTCACATCACAAGAACGGTCTTCCACCCATTGCAGATTATCCGACTGATCAGGCGGCGTCCGATATGTCCGACTCTGCCTCAAGAATTCCCACAGGTATGGACAGCGATCTCGCTATCCGATTCCGATAGCCCTTATTGTACTTTAGACCCCGCTCGATGTTTTGGATTTCCTGAGCGGCAAGCCCGCACGCGACCGCGAGGTCCTCGATTGAATACCCAAGGTGCTCACGATAAGCGCGGATGATGTGGGTCCCCTGCGACATAGCCGTCAAGACTGGCTCGGGAATGCGCGAATCCTTCATAAACATCTCCAAGAAGATGGGAGCGCCTGACAAATCGGGAGATTTCCTCCCCGACCCTGGCGCACACCCAGCAAATCAAAAAATGGACGTCCATTCGGCCGGACCGGCCTCATCCATGGAATGGGCCACTTGAAATTGGCAGCCGGGTCGGAATATGGCGGCTCACCTGCTACTGATCAAGTTCTAAGAACCTGCCCGCCATGAGATGGCCTGATCGGCTGTAGCGCATTCGACCTGCGATCCTACACGACTCATTCTCCCCGATGGCTTTCTTGAACAGCAACTCGAACTCTCACTGACGCCTCCAGTGGCTATTCGCGGCACCGTCCACCCAGCCTCGCGGACGCTGATACCTTCGACCAATTTCCACCGCCGATGCAGCGAAGATGGACAAGCATCGCCACCTATAAAGGTTCACAATCATTCGACCGTGACCGATTTTGCGAGATTGCGCGGCTGGTCTACATCTGTGCCCATGAAGAGCGCCGTGTGGTAGGCAAGAAGCTGTATCGGCAGCGAGAAGATCATCGGCGCGATAATCTCGTCGACAGCCGGCAGCACGAGCGTGTGCATGGTGTCGATTTTCGATGCGGCTGCCCCTTTTTCATCGGTGATGAGGATAATCCGCCCTCCACGGGCAGCCACTTCCTGCATGTTGGAGACGGTCTTGTCGAAAAAGCGATCATGGGGCGCGATGACGATCACTGGCATGTTGTCGTCTATCAATGCGATCGGACCGTGCTTCAATTCACCCGCCGCATAGCCCTCGGCATGGATGTAGGAAATCTCCTTGAGCTTCAGCGCACCTTCCATCGCTAGCGGGAAACTGGTGCCACGGCCGAGATACAGGACGTCACGACACTTTGACAGTTCGCGCGACAGGAACTCGATCTCCGGCTGGATGCTGTTGAGTACCTGGCCCATGACGCGCGGCACTTCGGCGAGGCTCCTGACGAGCGCCTGCAGCTCGTCTTCGGTTACGGTCCCGCGGGCTCTGGCGGCGCCGATGGCGAGTGCGGCTAGAACGGCAAGCTGGCAGGTAAACGCCTTGGTGGAGGCGACGCCGATCTCCGGTCCGGCAAGGATCGGGAAGACCGCATCGGCCTCCCGAGCGATGGTCGATTCGCAGGCATTGACGATAGCGCCAATTTTCAGCCCACGCTCCTTGCAGTACCTCAACGATGCGAGCGTATCGGCGGTTTCGCCGGACTGCGAAATGAAAAGAGCCGCCGACTGCGGCGACAACGGGATCTCGCGGTAACGGAATTCGGACGCAACGTCGATTTCAACCGTCAGGCGCGCATAGCGCTCGAACCAGTATTTTCCGATCAGTCCGGCGAGATAGGCGGTCCCGCAGGCCGAGATCGCCAAGCTCGGGATCCTGGCGAAATCGATGCCAGAAACCATGTCGGCGCGATTCTCTATGATGTTGCTATAGTGACGGAGAGCATGGGCGATGACTTCGGGCTGCTCGTAGATTTCCTTCTCCATGAAGTGGCGATGATTGCCCTTGCTGGCCAGATCGGCCGCGGCCGTGGAGGTATGGCGCGGACGCTCGACGGGATGGCCGTCGAAATCGAAGATATGGGCGCCCGAATTGCCGACAATGGCCCAGTCGCCCTCGATGAGATAGGTAATTTCATTGGTGAAGGGAGCAAGCGCGATCGCGTCGGAGCCCAGGAACATCTCGCCGTCGCCGTGACCGATCGCCAGCGGTGGTCCGTTGCGCGCCGCCATGATGGTCGAGGGATCATCTTCGAAGAGGACGGCAAGCGCATAGGCGCCCCTGACGCGTTTCAGCATGGCACGCATCGCCTCTTGCCGCCTCATGCCCTCCCGGCGGTGTCTTGCCAAGAGATGCGCGATGACCTCGGTGTCGGTGTCGGTCTGGAACTCGGCGCCAGCCGCCGCCAATTCGTCCTTCAGCTCGGTGAAATTCTCGATGATGCCGTTATGGACGACGGCGACACCGTCGGCAAAGTGCGGGTGCGCATTGCGTTCCGTCGAGGCCCCATGGGTTGCCCAACGCGTGTGGCCGATGCCGATGTTCCCGCTCAGCGGCTCTTCCTTCAGTCTCCTCTCGAGATTGACGAGCTTGCCCTCGGCGCGCCGGCGGTGCAAGGCACCTTCGGTGATCGTCGCAACGCCGGCGGAATCATAGCCGCGATATTCCAAACGCTTCAATGCGTCGACCAACCGATCCGACACCGGCTGTTGCCCAACGATGCCAACAATCCCGCACATGTTCGTCTTCCCATTCTTGCCGGCAGCTTCAGCCTACGCGAGACGGATACCCATCCGGCCGCTTTCATTGGGGGATCTTCTAGTAGTATTGGGTAATATTGGTATAATTGATTGTAGGGATAGCTATCATCCACCCCATGGATAAGCCGCGTTTGGGGCCCTGATCTAACTTCTTCGTTGCGCCTGACGTCCTCATGACCGAACGCAAGCCCACACCCGCGGCACGAAGGAACAATCGGCCATGCGCGATCATCCCGGCCACGCACCTGACCACGAACCGCCGCCGCTCGTGGTCACGCGGTGATCGGCATGATCACACAGCACTGTAGTTAGGCAGCATCAGCGACGCATGGTCGGCATCATCATCATCGGCAACGTCGGCGCCGTCGGCATGGTTCACGTGTTCGTCACGTTGATCATAATCATCGTCGCCGCCGATCTAGTTTCTGATTGCCTGCCGCTTTGACGCGGCTTTCGCCGGTAGAGCTTAGCCCGCGATGGCCTATCAATACGCTGTTAGTCGGCATGGCCGAAACCGAGAGTCAGGCGGCGCAGGCCACAGAGCACGTTCAGCGACCGTTTCAGTCAGCGCCGGCTTTGTCGGGGTTCGTAACGGTCATCAGGATTCTCGGGGCATGAATGCACTATCACGAAAACGTTGGTTCTCAGTGCTTGGTCCGTATTACTCAAACCCGATTCCCGCAGCGGAAGAGGCGCGTGTCACGTCTTGTACAAGGCACAATAGCAGTGAGAAATGGAGATTGATGCCTGCGCGTTTTCGAATAAGACAATCACCAAGCTGTCACCCGAATTACATCAGGAACTGTCTATAGCCGCCGCCCATCAGGTAGCGGCCACGTTGGATGGCGCGACGCACCTGATCGCGAAGATGGCTACCTGGATGAGACCAATCTTCTTCGACACGGCGTCTCCCGAACAGGGCAATGGCGATCTCCTGATGAGATGCTCCCGCAAGCGAGCCATCCAAAGCCTGGAGCACGATACGCAGACGCGCTCCGCGGGGTTCCGGCGGAAAGCAAGCAGCTGCCAGGCGGCCGCAACCATTGATGTCGTTCAGGAACTGAAGGGCAGCGACATGGAACTTCAGGTGCTGCGGCTGCACGATCGCGTCGACATATAGCCGCAACGGGCGGAGAACGGATGCACCGGAAAGGGCGATCTGCAGACTCCGGCAGTCCTCCCTCAGCAGCACGTGCTGCACGCCGGCAGGTGTCAGCAGGATGTCCTTGCAGCATGAGAGCGAAGGGAGATCAAGCGGTTCAAAATCGTGGTCGAGCCCAACCGGCTCCGCGGCCGCTCGTAGAATACGGGCGCAGTCGCGCGGATCCCAAAAGACCCTTGCCGACGTAGCGTCCGACTGTGGCGCGTCCGCGAAAAAGGAGGCTCCATTGGCTTAGGAAAGATGATCCTGTCGTCAACTCGATTATCTTCATGTCGGCCTGGGCTCCGACAATGTAGGCGGACGGTGCCATTTTGGCGTGGTCGCGCTGAAATTGTGGATTGCGCCGAAGAAACTCCCAGGCCCAGGCAGTGCGTGGCAATCGTCTGGCGTAGTGGTAAGCTTCGTGACGACGCCAGTCCGGCCAGCATACAAGACCGACCGTCGCTTCCTTGGGCAGACCAGCATCCTTCACGGCTCAGGTGTCCACAATGGCGCTATGCCGACGGGCCTAGAACCGGTTGCCACAGTACCGGTCCGCTCAGACGTCCCCTGCTGCGGATGCGCAAAAGGCTCGCGCGGGAAATCTCGAGAAACCCGGCCACCGCCTCCGTTTTGCCGACGGACTTGGGTTGTCCGATGCGCGACAATGGCCACGTCGCGAGGCGAAGGATCCGTTCCATGCGCGTGTCCGTCACCGTTACTATCCGGGTCAGATCCTTGGCCAAGCCGAACTCGATCATGCCCGCGAAGAGCTCGTAGGTTGCCTGGGCCAGTCCGCCCGCTGCCTTGGGCGCCGACGGAGGAAGATCGAGCGCGAAACGACTGCTCTCCCATATGTCGGAGGTCGAGGGCACGACGTCAGCACCCAGCAGCACCGGGAACGTGTCGCGCAACATTGTGGGTCCGGTGCTGGGCAAAAGACGCACGCAACCGCGAATTCGCCAGTCGGATCCCTTGAGGAGCAGATAGACAGGCTTCAGACCATCAAACGGGTCTGTTTCCATCTGGTCTTCGGTATCAACTTCCCAATCGAGCCTTTCCTTGAACACCCGAAACCTGAGCCCGTGCATCTCTTTGAGCTCGCTTGCGAACTCGTCGTAAAGGTCTGGTGTTATCAGCTGCATCATGGTCGCCTCCGTGCGGGATGTGTTCCCGCCATCGAAGGGCAAAGCCGGCAGCGATGCAGCCTGTAGAGGTTTACAGCTATCGTGGCCGACGAATCAGGATCTCGCCTGGCCGGAGGCAGCCAGTCGTGCAACGGCCTGGTTGATCGTTCGAACGCCAAGCTTTGCCTTGGCGTTTTCCAGATGAAAGGTCACGGTGCGCTTTGAGACGCCGAGAAGCTGGCTGATAACCCAAGCCGACTTGCCGCGCGCCGCCCATTTCAGGCACTCGAACTCCCGCGGGGTGAGCGTTACACCATCCACCACGCGATCGTCGGCGAGCCTGCGCCGGGCATGGATATGAAAGTTGATGGCCACCAGCTGCAATGCTTTTTCGTAACGTGTCAGTGACCGCAACAGAGGCGGACGGGACTCGTCGGAAGCAAAGGTCAGGGCAGCAAACCGGCCGCGATGATCATGCATGGACATCGTCAGGCCGCCGCGGATGCCAAACTCAGCCGCACTCTCCAGAATTTGTTGCTGCGAATTCGGCAGACAGTGCCGAGCGCGATCCACCCCCCAATCGAAGGTATCCCAGCCTTGCAGCCCGCGCAGGATGACCGGATCAAGACTGTGGTATCGCTGTTGCAGATAACGTGATGTCCAGGATGAAGGATAGTTTGAGATCAATTGCGGGGCGTCGCCGGAGGCCGACGGGTAAGTGAAATAGGCGAATAGCGGAAAATCGAAGCCGGCTGCAGCGGATGCCATTGCCTCACGGAGATCGGCAGCATCAACACTTGCAGACAGTTGCTCGACGAAGTTCTCAAACACGCGATGCATTTGCGCTTTGCGTAACCTCCGTGATCGCTCGATGCCAGGCAGAGACCTTGTTTTAAACGATCCCGGACGGATACAGCGCGTGCCGAGAACCCCGTTAATCTGTTGAAACCCGTGATATTCTGACGTTGTCTATGAGCCGTGTGCCGCCGAGCCAGGCCGCCACAAGCAAGCGTGCAGGTCGGTCAAGGCTTGTCATGGGTCGCAGATCTGTTTCGTCGCGAAGTTCCAGGTATTCGACCTCGCGATAGCCCGCAGCCAGAATTGCTGCGCGCGCTTCGGCAAGCGTTGGCAGGACGGGCGAGTCGCGGGCAAGCCGCTCAGCCGTCTCGAGCAAGACCGATGATAGCTCGGGGGCAACAGCACGCTCTGCTGGCGAGAGCCGGACATTGCGCGATGATAGTGCAAGACCGTCGGCTTCGCGGACTGTCGGACAAGGAACAATGGTGATTGGAATATCCAGGTCCCGGGCCATACGCCTGACTAGCTGAAGCTGCTGAAAGTCCTTTTCGCCAAAGAAGCCGAAGTCAGCGCTGGTCTGCAGGAAGAGCTTGGCGACGACGGTCGCCACGCCATCAAAATGTCCCGGCCGGAAGGCACCGCACAGGCCCTCGCTGACACCGGACACCGAAACGGTCGTGGCGAAGGCCGCCGGATACATTTCCTCTGCATCCGGCGCATAAAGCAGGTGCGCGCCAAGCGGTGCCAGCTTGGCGGCATCCTCGTCCTCGGTGCTCGGATACGCGGCGAGATCGGCCTGGCTGTTGAATTGCTTCGGGTTGACGAAGAGCGTCACGATCACCCGGTCGGCCTTCTCGAGTGCCGCGCGCACCAGGCTGAGATGGCCCTCATGCAGGACGCCCATCGTTGGCACCACGGCAATCCTCACGCTCTCGCGGCGCCATGCGGCGACAATTTCGCGAAGCTGGGCAACGCTCCTGACAATCGGCACGCTCACGCTGCTTCTCCGCTCTTGGTGGCGTCCGCGTCGGCGGGCTTGCGCGCATCGGCAAACACGTGCTCGGCGGCCGGAAACTGGCGCTCCTTCACTTCCCGCGCATAGGCCGCGATCGCAGCCGCAGCGGCCTCCCCCATTTCAGCATAGCGCTTGACGAATTTGGGCCGGAAGTCGCCGAAGAGGCCCAGCATGTCGTCGACGACGAGAATCTGGCCGTCACAGGCTGCCGAGGCACCGATGCCAATGGTCGGGGTCGCCACCTCCCCGGTGATCCGGCGGGCGAGCGCCTCGGGAACCTTCTCCAGCACGACCGCAAAGGCGCCCGCTTCGCTCACCGCAAGCGCGTCGCGCCTGATGCGCTCGGCATCCCCGCCTCTGCCCTGCACGCGGTAGCCACCGATGGTGTTGATCGCCTGCGGCGTCAAGCCAACATGGGCCATGACCGGCACGCCGCGCGCGGCGAGGAAGCCGATCGTCTCTGCCATCGTTTCGCCGCCTTCGAGCTTGACGGCCGCGCAGCCGGTCTCAGCCATGACGCGCGCGGCATTGTGGAAAGCCTGCTCGGGGCTTTCCTCGAAGGAACCGAACGGCAGGTCGACGACCATCAGCGCCTGCTCGAGGCCACGGCGCACGGCCTGGCCGTGCGTGATCATCATCTCCAGCGTCACACCGAGCGTCGAGGGCAGGCCGTGGAGAACCATGCCGACGCTGTCGCCGACCAGCACCACATCGCAATGGGGATCGACAAGCCGGGCGACTGGCGTCGTGTAGGCGGTAAGGCAGACGAGCGGCGTCCCACCTTTGCGCGAACGAATATCCGGCGGTGTGATCGCCTTGGTATCACCAAACGCACTCAATGGACCCTCCTTCCCCAACGTTACCAACCGCGGGTGTCGCGTTTGCCACATTTTTGTGCAAGTGCGAAGAGCTAAAAATGGCCGTGCAGCTGTGCGGTGTTGACGTGCGGACAGGCGCGCTTACACTTAAATCGATTCAGGCGCCCCCGAGCTGGCCAACCACTTTCGCGAACATGGACGATCAGGCAAAAGGACCCAGGAAAGACAGAGCCGCCGTCAAGGCCGACGAAGTCAAAGTGGACCTGATCGCCTTTGTCGTCGCCGTAAACGACAGTGAACCCTGTGTCCTCACCATCGGCCAGGCGGACACCCTTCCCTCCGGACCATTTGCGCTTGAGCACCGATCGCTGCAATCCGGTTTGAGGGGGTGGGTCGAGCAGCAGACCGGCCATCCGCTGGGGTATATTGAGCAACTCTACACCTTCGCGGATCGGGATCGCATCGGCGCCGAGCGCCAGCAGCGCGTCATCTCCATCAGCTATCTCGCATTGACCCGCAAGGAACAGGCAGCTGGCTCGCCCAAGTGCGGCTGGCAGAGCTGGTATGAATATTTTCCATGGGAGGACCACCGCTCCGGCACGCCTCCGGTCGTGCTGGACGTTCTGCGACCGCGCCTGATTGAATGGGCAGACGGCGTCAGCGACGCGGCCACGCGACGTGAACGCTGGCAGCGGGCGACGATAGCCTTCGGCTTCGACGACCGCCTTTGGAACGAGGAACTCACGCTTCAACGCTATGAGTTAGTCTACGAAGCAGGCCTGGTCCAAGAGGCCGGAAGCGGACGGGACGCGACGCTGCCTCCGCTGGTGCCCAGCAAGTCTATGGTCGCCGATCATCGCCGCATCGTGGCGACCGGCATTGCGCGGCTGCGCTCCAAGATCAAATACCGGCCGGTCGTATTTGAGCTGATGCCGCCGGTCTTCACGCTTTTGCAGCTGCAGCGAACCGTGGAGGCGCTTGCCGGCAGGCTCGTGCGTAAGCCGAACTTTCGCCGGCTGATCGAGCAGCAGGAGCTGGTCGAAGAGACCGGAGAGGCAACCGCGGAGACCGGCGGCCGGCCAGCGAAGCTTTACCGGTTCCGCCACGCCGTTCTCGACGAGAGGGTCATCGCCGGGACAAAATTGCCGCTGGCGCGGGGTTGACATCGCTTATACTCACAGCAAGTATATGCTGGTTATTTTCACCTAGAGTATAAGCTGGAGGGGTCGATGAGCGCCGTGCTGCCTGCGACCGCGTTTCTCTACGAGCGCGTCCGACGAGTGATCCCGCCGATCGAATGGCCGGCTTTCGTCGAGGATATCGAGGCGATCCTTGCACTGAAGCGCGAGCGCAACGCCATCATCCTGGCGCACAACTATCAGACCCCCGAGATCTTCCATTGCGTGGCCGACATCGTCGGCGACAGCTTGGCACTGGCCCGCACGGCTGCGACGATCGAGGCGCAAGTCATCGTGCTGGCCGGCGTACATTTCATGGCCGAAACGGCCAAGCTGCTCAATCCGCAAAAGACGGTGCTCATTCCCGACCTGCGGGCAGGCTGTTCGTTGGCGGAATCGATCACGGCAGAAGACGTGCGCTTGATGCGCCAGCGTTATCCCGGCGTGCCGATCATCACTTATGTCAACACGTCGGCCGAAGTGAAAGCCGAGTCGGATATCTGCTGTACATCCGGCAACGCCAAGGCGGTCGTCCAATCCCTTGGCGTTCCCCAGGTGATCATGTTGCCGGACGAATATCTGGCCCAGAATATCGCCGCCCAGACCGATGTGCAGATCATCGCCTGGAAAGGGCATTGCGAGGTGCATGAGCGCTTTACACCGGCCGACATCCGCGAGTTGCGCGAAAGCCATCCCGGCGTGATCGTGCTCGCGCATCCCGAATGCCCGCCCGACGTCGTGGCTGAAGCAGATTTTTCCGGCTCGACCGCTGCCATGTCCGACTATGTCGAAAGGCAAAGGCCGGCACGTGTCGTGCTGATGACGGAATGTTCGATGAGCGACAACGTCGCGTTAGCGCACCCAGAGGTCGAGTTCATCCGGCCCTGCAATTTGTGCCCGCACATGAAGCGGATCACGCTTGCCAACATCCGCATGGCGCTCGAGCAGAACCACCATATCGTAACCATCGAACCCGGGATCGCCGGGCGCGCGCGGCTTGCGGTCGAACGGATGCTGGCAATTTGAGCGCCGATGTCCGCAGCATCTTCGGGCGGCCCATCATCATCGGCGGCGGCATCGCCGGACTGATGACCGCGCTTCAACTGGCGCCGGAGCCGGTGCTGCTTCTGTCCAGGACGCTGCTGGGAGCTGACAATTCGAGCACGTGGGCACAGGGTGGTCTGGCTGCAAGTTTCGGCGAAGACGACGATCCGGCACTGCACCTGGCCGATACGCTTGCCGCCGGGGATGGTCTCTGCGACAGAGACGTGGCGAGCCGCATCCTCCAAGCCGCGCCCAAGGCGATAGAGGGGCTTGCGGGCTTTGGGGTTCCCTTCGACCGTACGCCGAAAGGATCACTGTGCCTCGGATTGGAGGCCGCACACAGCCGACGTCGCATCGTTCATGCGCATGGTGACGGCACCGGGCGTGAGATCATGCGTGCCCTGATCGCGGCTGTGCGTTCCACTCCCTCGATTGTTGTCGTGGAGGGCGTGGAAGCGCGCCGGCTGGCGGTGCGAGAGAATGCGATCCGAGGCGTCTGGGCGAGCGGTTCGATAGGACCTGTCTTCTTCGGCTCACGGCGGGTCGTCCTCGCCACCGGTGGGATCGGGGGACTGTTTCTCGACACCACGAATCCTTCGGGCAGTTGTGGACAGGGCCTGGCGCTTGCGGCCCGCGCTGGAGCTGTCCTTGCCGACCTCGAGTTCATCCAGTTCCACCCGACCGCGCTTGACGGCCCGGAACGCCCTATGGTGCTGCTCAGCGAGGCCGTCCGCGGCGAAGGTGCTGCCCTGATCGACGAAACCGGCCAAGCTTTTCTCCAGAGCGTACCAGGGGCGGAACTCGCGCCTCGTGATGTCTTGGCGCGCGCCGTCTGGAACCATCTTGCCAACGGCCACCGTGTTTTTCTCGACGCGCGGCAACGGCCTGGCCCGGAATTTGCTCGACACTTCCCGACAATCGCATCAGCCTGTCGTGGAGCCGGCATCAATCCCGCGCGCGATCTCATCCCCATTCGTCCGGCCCAACACTACCACATGGGTGGCGTTGCCGTGGACGGCTCCGGTAGGACCTCCGTCAAGGGGCTGTGGGCCTGCGGCGAAGTCGCTTCGACAGGACTGCATGGCGCCAACAGGCTCGCCAGCAATTCCTTGACCGAGGCCGTCGTGTGCGCGCGCTGGGTCGCTGAAAGTGTCGCCGGAACGCCTGCTCGCAGAACAAAGCCTGCGTTTGCGGACGTTTACCCATCGCCCGCGCCGGCACCCGTGCGTGTTTTCCTGTCGCGCGCACTCGGCATCGTCCGGGATGGTGAAGGTTTGAAAGCAGCCGCATATGCCTTGTTGCCGCTCGCCGAAAGCAAGGACGCGGCCTCGGATCCGGCGGCTGTCGGGCTAATGATCGCGGTTGCCGCCCTGTTGCGCGAAGAAAGCCGCGGCGCTCATTACCGGACAGACTTTCCTCATCATGCGACTGTCGCCCGACGGTCCGAAATCACCCTCGAAGCCGCCTTGGCCGCTGCGCGGGAACTCGGACACTCGCCAAGCCTCGAAGGGGCAAAGTGATGACGCTCTCACCGCTTCCCACGGTCATGCTTGAGCCGCTTGTAAGGGCAGCTCTTCTTGAAGACCTTGGCAGAGCCGGCGACTTGACCACGGAGGCCATCGTGCCGAAGGCACACCAAGCGGGAACCGTGCTGGCGGCGCGCCAGTCCGGAGTTGTCGCCGGCCTCGATCTGGCGATGCTCGCTTTCCGCTTGATTGATCCTGATGTCGAAATTTCGGTGGAGCGGGCAGACGGCTGCAATGTCATGGATGGAGAGGTCATTGCATCAGTGGTTGGCCCTGCCCGGGCCATTCTCACAGCCGAACGGACGGCACTCAATTTTTTGTGCCATCTGAGCGGCATCGCTACAGCAACGGCATCGATCGTCGCTGCGGTTCGTGGATATGGCGCGAAGATCGTCTGCACGCGCAAGACGACGCCCGGATTGCGGGCAGTCGAAAAATACGCCGTGCGCGCAGGTGGCGGATCCAATCACCGCTTCGGCCTCGACGACGCAATTCTGATCAAGGACAACCACATCGCCATCGCAGGCGGCGTTCGCCCGGCGCTCGAGCGAGCACGAAGACGGGCCGGTCATCTCGTCAAGATCGAAGTCGAGGTCGATACGCTGGCCCAGTTGGAGGAGGTACTTGGCTTCGCTCCCGATGCGGTTCTGCTCGACAACATGTCCCTCGCCGATCTTCGCCGCGCCGTCGCAATCGTTGGCGGCCGTGCTATCACCGAGGCTTCTGGCGGGATCGCATCCGATACAGCGCGAGCGATTGCCGCGACCGGCGTTGATCTGATTTCAGTCGGCCGACTGACCCACAGCGCGCCGATCCTGGATATCGGCCTCGACTATTGGGGCTCATGATTGCCTGAGGAACGGACAGGATCGAATCAACTGTCCTTTCCGATCGTCATCAATCAGACAGCAAAGCAAGGCAGAACCGGAGGAACAGCATGGACATGCAAACAGCCAGTCCAACGCAGATATCGCCACAGGCTCAATCCCCTGACCCTGGAGCGTGGACCCTGGAGAAGGCTCGGGCACTTCACGATGCCCCCTTCAACAATCTCCTCTTCCTCGCGCAAACCGTGCACCGCCAGAATTTCGATCCCAACAAGGTCCAGCTCAGCCGGCTTCTCAGCATCAAGACAGGCGGATGTCCGGAGGATTGTGGCTATTGCAGCCAGTCGGCGCAGCACGAAACCGGTCTGAAGGCGTCGAAGCTGATGGAGGTCCGGCGCGTCATCGCCGAGGCGAAGAAAGCGCGTGACGCCGGCGCCACCCGCTATTGCATGGGTGCGGCCTGGCGAAACCCCAAAGCGCGCGACATGGATGCGGTAGTGGCCATGGTCGAAGGCGTCAAGGCGCTCGGCATGGAGACCTGCATGACGCTCGGCATGCTCGATCTTGAGCAGGCAGCTCGACTGAAACAGGCGGGCCTCGACTACTACAACCACAACATCGATACGTCGGAACGCTACTACAGCGAGATCATCAGCACGCGGAGCTTTGCCGAGCGGCTCGAGACGCTCGAGCACGTTCGCCAATCCGGCATCAAGGTCTGCTGCGGCGGCATTGTCGGCATGGGCGAGGAGCCGGTGGACCGGATCGGCATGCTGGTGACGCTGGCCAACCTGCCGGAACATCCGCAAAGCGTTCCGATCAACATGCTGATCCCGATCGCCGGCACCCCGCTTGCCGACGCCAAGCCCATCGAGCCGATCGAATTCGTGCGCGTGATCGCGCTGGCGCGCATCATGATGCCGAAATCGCATATCCGTCTTTCCGCCGGCCGCACCGCCATGACCGACGAGATGCAGGCGCTGTGCTTTTTTGCCGGCGCCAACTCGATCTTCGTCGGCGACACGCTGCTGACGGCGGACAATCCCGGTGAGGACAAGGATACCCTGCTGTTCCGGCGCCTTGGCATCGAGCCGATGGAACTCGAGGCGCAATGAACGGGGCACCGCTTGCCCGCTATGAGGCGACCTTGCAGGGACTGGCGCGCAAGGACCGGCTGCGGACGCTGAAGCCGCGCGCCGGGCGCGACTTCTCGTCGAACGACTATCTCGGGCTTGCCGCCTCCAAAAGACTTGGCGAAGCGGTTGCGGCGGCGATTGCGCGGGGCACGTCGGTTGGCGCCACCGGGTCGCGGCTGTTGCGCGGCAATGCACCGGAACACGAGCAGCTCGAGGCAGACGCGGCGGCATTCTTTGGAGCCGACCGCGCGCTGTTCTTCGGCAGCGGCTACATCGCCAACTTCGCTTTGCTGACTGCGCTGCCGCAGAAGGGCGACCTTTTGGTCCTCGATGAGCTCGCCCATGCCAGCATGCATGAGGGGGCACAGGCCGGACGTGCCGAGTTCAAGCTGGCCGCGCACAACGACGTCGATGCTGTCGAGGACGCGATCAAGCGTTGGCGCGCCGAAGGCGGCATGGGATGCGTCTGGATTGCGGTGGAAAGCCTATACAGCATGGATGGCGACTGCGCGCCTTTGGAGAGCCTGGCCGCGCTTGCCTATCGGCACAACGCATTCATCGTCATTGACGAGGCGCACGCGACCGGCGTCTGGGGACCGGACGGCCGGGGGCTGGCCGCCGCTTTCGAGGGCCGCGACAACATCGTCGCGCTCCACACCTGCGGCAAGGCGCTCGGCGCAT
Organism: Mesorhizobium sp. M0664; assembly: GCF_040320565.1. Taxonomy (NCBI): domain Bacteria; kingdom Pseudomonadati; phylum Pseudomonadota; class Alphaproteobacteria; order Hyphomicrobiales; family Phyllobacteriaceae; genus Mesorhizobium; species Mesorhizobium sp. M0664. The sequence goes on along the minus strand of NZ_JAMYPW010000049.1, from coordinate 32,168 downwards.
CTGGTGGGCTCGTGACCGGGCCGAGGACACTGTGCGAGTATCTGATCAACCGTTGCCGGCCATTCATCTACGCCACCGCGCCCTCGCCGCTGATGGCGGTCGCGGCGCGCGAAGCGCTCGCAATGCTCGCCGACGAGCCTATGCGGCGTTTTCAGCTGCATGAACGCGTCGCCCTCGCAGGCCGCCAATTGGTCGATCGCTGCGGCGTGATACCAAGTGGCTCTCAGATCCAGCCTTTGGTGATCGGCGATGTCAGGCGCACCATGGCAGTGGCGGCGCGCCTGCAGGCCCGCGGCTTCGACATACGCGGCATTCGTCCGCCGACCGTGCCCGAGGGCACGTCGCGGCTGCGCATCTCACTGACGCTCAATATCGGCGAAGCCGACATTTCCGCCATGGTCGAGGCGCTCGTCGAGGTGTTGGCTCAGACATGACCGGAGGCGACATGACCAAGCGCATCGTCATCACCGGAACAGACACCGGAATTGGCAAGACGGTGTTTTCGGCCGGGCTTGCCAGCCTGCTTGACGGTTTCTACTGGAAGCCGGTGCAATCGGGCCTCGACGGCGAGACCGACAGCGAGGCGGTTGCACGGCTTGCGGGGCTTCCGTCGGGGCGCGTGCTGCCGGAAGCCTACCGCTTGAAGAGCCCGCTTTCGCCGCATCGTTCGGCCGAAATCGAGGACGTTTCGATCGAGGCTGCCGATCTTTCATTTCCGGTCCTGCCGACACCGCTCATCATCGAAGGTGCTGGCGGGCTGATGGTGCCGCTCAGCCGACAGACAAGGTTCATTGACATATTCGAGCGATGGCAGCTGCCGGTCATTCTGTGCGCCCGCACCGCGCTCGGCACAATCAACCACACCCTGCTGTCGATCGAGGCCCTGCGGGCACGCTCCATCCCGCTGATCGGCGTCGCCTTCATCGGCGACGAAGCGGCCGACACGCAAAGGACAATCGCGGAATTCGCCGATGTGCCACAGCTCGGCAGGCTGCCGCACCTTGATCCGCTGACGGGCAAAACGCTGCGGGAAGCGATGATTGCCGGCTTCGATCTCGCCCTGATTGCCGGAGGCGAATGATGCCGCAATCCCGTGTGTGGCATCCCTTCACCCAGCACGCGCTCGAGCCGGCGATCCCTGAAATCGTCCTGACAGAGGGAGCCTATCTCCACGCGGCCGACGGCTCCCGCATCTTGGACGCGATTTCCTCCTGGTGGGTCGTCACCCATGGCCATCGCCATCCCCGCATCATGAAGGCCATCGAGACGACCGCGTCGAGCCTTGACCAGATCATCTTCGCAGGCTTCACGCACGAGCCGGCCGAACAGTTGGCCAGGGCGCTTGTCAGTCTCACTCCTTCCGGACTCGACTGGGTGTTCTATTCCGACAGCGGCTCGACCTCCGTCGAAGTCGCGCTGAAGATGGCGCTCGGCTATTTCCGCAACATCGGCGCGCCGCGTTCGCGCATCATCGTCATGGAGCATAGCTATCATGGCGACACCATCGGCACGATGAGCGTCGGCGCCCGCGGCGTGTTTAACGCCGCCTACGAACCCTTGCTGTTCGAGGTCGACACCATTCCCTTCCCGACCGCCGGGCGCGAGCAGGAAACACTGGATCGGTTCGAGGCCGTCAGCCGCGACCAGCGCGCCGCCGCCCTGATTGTCGAGCCGCTGGTGCTTGGCGCCGGCGGCATGCTGATGTATCCGGCCTGGGTTGTCACCGAATTGAAGAAGATCGCCGAGACCTCCGGCACGCTGCTGATCGCCGATGAGGTGATGACCGGCTGGGGCCGCACCGGGAGCATGTTCGCCTGCGAGCAGGCATCGATTTCTCCAGATATCCTGTGCACCTCCAAAGGCTTGACCGGCGGCACCATCCCGCTGGCGGCCACGCTTGCCACCGATGCGATCTTCCAGGCTCATTATTCAGCGGATCGCAAGAAGACGTTTTTCCACTCGAGTTCCTACACGGCCAATCCGATTGCCTGCGCGGCAGCACTCGCCAATGTCGAGATCTGGCGTGACGAGCCGGTGGCCGAGCGGATCGCGGCCTTGAGCGAGAGACAGGCCGCCGGGTTTCGACGCTTTCGCGACAATGCCAACTTCACCGACAGCCGCGCGATCGGCACGATCCTGGCTCTCGACCTGCGCGCCGGCTCTGCCGGCTATCTGGCCGAGATCGGACCTAAGCTGCGGGCCTTTTTCCTCGAGCGCGGCCTGCTTGTGCGCCCGCTCGGCAATGTCCTTTATCTCCTGCCGCCCTATTGCATCACCGGCGAGGAACTGGACGGGCTCTATGACGCCATCGAGGAGGCCGGCGAACGCTTCGGTTCGAAGCCATGACCAGGTCGTCGCGCATTCTCGGGTTTGGCCATCATGCGCCTGGGCGCAAAGTGGAGAATGCCGAGATCGAGAACAATCTCGGGCTCGAACCTGGCTGGATCGAGCGGCGCACCGGAATTCGCTCGCGATTCTGGGCAACGGATGAAGATACGCTGTCTGGTCTTGCCACGCAGGCTGGCGACATGGCGCTGGCGAACGCCGGCATTGCGCGCCACGACATCGGTCTGCTGCTGCTTGCCACCTCGACGCCCGATCACCTCCTGCCGCCCAGCGCGCCCCTGGTCGCACATCGGCTGGGGCTCGGCCGCGCCGGCGCTGTCGATCTGACCGGCGCCTGCGCCGGCTTCATCTATGCGCTGATGTTTGCGGACGGATTTACCCGCCTGCACGGCAAAGCGAGCCTTGTTATCGCCGCCAATATCCTCAGCCGCCGCATCAATCCCTCTGAGCGCGCCAGCGCCGTGCTGTTTGCCGATGCCGCCGGCGCCGTCGTGATCGGTCCGTGCGAGGATACTGGTCGGGGGATTCTCGGTGCCTCCGTGGATTCGGACGGCTCGCGATACGGCCTGATCCAGATTCCCGCAGGAGGAAGCAACATCCCGTTCCACGGTGACCTCGACCTCGCGCAAACCCGAATGACGATGACCGACGGCCGCGAAGTGTTCGCAAAGGCCGTCGAGATGATGACCGATTGCTCGATAAGCGCGCTAGCCGCTGCCGGAGTGCGACCACAGGATGTCGACCGGTTCGTGCCGCATCAGGCCAATGCTCGCATTTTCGATGCTGTCGGGAGTAACCTCGGCATAGCGGATCAAGCAATTGTCAAGACGATTGCCGAATACGGCAACTCTTCGGCCGCGACGATCCCGCTCTCACTGTCGCTCGCCAATCAAGCGGAGCCGTTTCGGCCGGGCAAGAAAATACTCCTGGCGGCGGCAGGTGCGGGACTCAGCGGCGGGGCGCTCGTCGTCGGGATTTAGCCCAGCGAAGCTGCTCAACATCAGGACTGACTTTGTGAGATGAATAGGACAACGGGACCAATGCGAAAAATAGTCGCCGGCAAGCTGCACGGCATCCACGTCACCGAAGCAAACCTCAACTACCACGGTTCGATAACGCTCGACCCTGACCACTGCGAAGAAGCCGGGATCCTGCCAATGGATTCGTGGAGACATGGAGCAAGACTTCCGGCGCGCGAATCTCGACCTATGTCATCCTCGGCGAGCGCGGCTCTCGATGCTGCATCCTCAACGGCGCGGCCGCCCGGACCTGCCAGCCCACTCCATCCATCTGGACGAAGCGCGCATTCCTCTCTGAAGCCGCGGATCGTTACGTTCGTCATCAACAATGTCGTTGGCTTCTCGCCGATGGCAATGCGCTGACGCGGACGGCGTTGACGACTACATCGGCAGGGGCGCTTCAGCAGAACTTTCGCCGGTTGATTGAGCAGCAGGAACTGGTGGAGGAGACCGGCGAAAGTGCTTTTGACACCGGGGGTCGGCCGGCGAAGCTTTATCGCTTCCGCCACCATGTCCTCGACGAAACGGCGGTCGCCCGGACAAAATTGCCGCTGGCGCGGGCTTGACATCCTTTATACTCAACGTAGAAATATACCCTTATAATCAATTCGATTATAACGAGAAATTCATTCGCACCGTCCGAACCCACGGTCTCGCTCGGGAAGCCCGTATGAGTGGATCGAAGTGATCTTGGAAATGAAACGCCCGAGGACGGGCTTTCAACCTTTGTCGTGAAGGAGGTGCCGCGCGAGTGGGCCAATGCCTTGCGGCAACGGTGAAGGATGTATACCGCCAGTAAACGCATGCGTCAAAGTCGCCATCGAATGTACAGTTCGTCTAAATGTGCGATACGTTCGATTTGTGCAAGTAACACTTGGAGAAGTGTCGCATAAAAGAAACGTTTTAATTACATAAAGCAGGCAAGCTAAACTTTAAACTTGCACAAATGAGCGTAGGGCGCCCTGTTTCAGGGCGCCTTTTTTAAGGATTATCATTAGACTCTCTCCCGGGGGGAACTGTGGGTGAAGAAACAACGCATCGTCCTGCTGGCAGCTGTTTTGGCGTCTGCCTTTGGCTTTTTTTTGCTGATCCTGATCCTGCAGATGGTCAGTTTTTTGGTTGACTAGGCACGCGCAAGCGGGATGGATCGCGCAGAGACACGCGGAAGTTTTTTCGCCAGCGAAACCCCGACGACCTGATGGGGAGTCGCGCCGGCAGGGTGGGAGCCACGTCCAGTGCCACCGACCATGCGAGATGCCGATTGTTGGCGCGTCTGTCAGTTCGCGCGGCCATATTCATTCTGGTGCCGATCTGTTGCCTTTTCTGCTTTCCCATGCGTTTTAGGCCGAGCCAATTTGTGAAGCGGGCGGTCAATGGATCTGCGCCTCGCGATTGCCTGCCGTTGCCTTTTGATCTGGGCGGCATAATCCGAGAGCGAACGCTGCAACCGCGGTTCGAATTGCGCGAAGTTGAACCGGACTTCATCCGCCGTCAGGAACTGGTGGGTTGCGCCGGGAAAGCCGGCGACCATCACAAGGTCGCCTTCCTTGACGCCTGCACAGGCCATGGGTAGCCAACTCTTCGGCCGGTAAGGCACATTGTCGCGCGCATATGGCCGGGAGGAACCATCAGGAGCGACATAGGCGCGATAAAAGCCGAAGTCGCCTGTGTGGCGCGGCCACATCCAATTGTCCGTTTCGCCGCCGAAGTTACCGATGCCGAGCGCGGGCGCATAGACAAGGCGCACGTCCTCGATTTCGAGCTTCTGCTGGAGATAGTAGGAGGCGCCGCCATAATAGGCCCCTACGTCGCAGCGGCGATTGGGCTGTCCTTCACATGCGGCGATCAGGGCCTTGCGGTTCGTGGCGAGCCGCTCATAGCGGGCAAACCCATTCAGCTTGTCCGAGACGCCCTTGAGTATTTCGGCGGTCACATCCCGCATGTCCTCGATCACATGGATTCGGCTGCCTGGCGCCGCGGGCAATTCTTCACCCAGGGCTCTTCGCCAGAAAGCCGTCTGTGAGATAGTCCTGGCCCTCTTTGCTGTGGTATTGGATGGATTCGAACACGCAGTGATGATTGGTTGCGACCAGCCCTTGTGCACTGACGAACGAGGCGGAGCATCCGCCCAGTGATACGATCGCGTTGAGCGGGTCAGCGTCCAGACGGCCGCATGGCCGCGCCCACTTCCGCAGTCTGGCCCGGCATCCACATACCTTCGTCCGCCGACGTAGCCGTGACCGTCCAGAGCAAGGCGATGGCAGTTGCTTTGGCCAAACATTTCAAATTCGAGTTCATGCTGACTGTCGCTCTCATCTTGCCTCCTGTTCTCCGCAGATTGGATTGGTGACTATCGGGATGGCCGGAGTCCTGGCGCCCGCGCGGCGGCCAACACCGTAAACACCGAGTGGACCCGTTAACCGCAAGAGTCCTGATGGCGTTCACCTCTCATATTTGTCGCGCGCAACGTTTGCGGATCATCCGCTGCACCAATCGTGCCAAATGAATAAAGCCTTCAGTTACAAATGGTGAGCCGCCCCATCCATGTCCGATCTCCGACGTCTTTCACGTAAAGGGCTCGGTGCTTCCACGCTCGTTTGCTCTTCGCCCGTCCCTCTTCCGTCTTGACTAGCAGGAGCCTACGGCCTATCTCACTGCCGCGTTAGCACTCGCTTCTGGTGAGTGCTAACCACGCTCCGGCAACGGAGAACCGTTCAACATCCGCACCAGGGAAATCCAAAAATGGCAAAGTCGAATTTCCGGCCGCTGCATGACCGCGTGGTCGTTCGCCGCGTCGAGTCCGAAGCGAAGACCGCCGGCGGGATCATCATCCCCGATACGGCGAAGGAAAAGCCGCAGGAAGGCGAGATCATCGCCATCGGTTCCGGCGCCCGTGACGAGGTCGGCAAGCTCGTCCCGCTGGACGTCAAGGCCGGCGACCGCATCCTGTTCGGCAAGTGGTCGGGCACCGAAGTCAAGCTCAATGGCGAAGACCTTCTGATCATGAAGGAAGCGGACATCATGGGCGTCATCGGCTGACACGCCGCCGCCTTTCATCCGCACCATCCAATCTGAATTTCGGGCGAAATGCTCAGGAGTAAAAAATGGCTGCCAAAGACGTAAAATTCTCCCGTGACGCTCGTGAGCGCATGCTGCGCGGCGTCAACATCCTCGCCGACGCGGTGAAGGTCACGCTGGGCCCCAAGGGCCGCAACGTCGTCATCGACAAGTCGTTCGGCGCACCGCGCATCACCAAGGACGGCGTCACCGTCGCCAAGGAAATCGAGCTTGAGGACAAGTTCGAAAACATGGGCGCGCAGATGGTCCGCGAAGTTGCTTCGAAGACCAACGACATCGCCGGCGACGGCACCACCACCGCGACCGTTCTGGCACAGTCGATCGTCCAGGAAGGCCACAAGGCGGTTGCCGCCGGCATGAACCCGATGGACCTCAAGCGCGGCATCGACCTCGCCGTCGCCGACGTCGTCGCGACGCTGATCAAGAACGCCAAGAAGATCAAGACCTCGGAAGAGGTTGCCCAGGTCGGCACCATCGCCGGCAATGGCGATGTTTCGGTCGGCTCGATGATCGCGGAAGCGATGCAGAAGGTCGGCAATGAGGGCGTCATCACCGTCGAGGAAGCCAAGACCGCCGAGACCGAGCTTGAAGTCGTTGAAGGCATGCAGTTCGACCGCGGCTATCTCTCGCCCTACTTCGTCACCAACGCCGAGAAGATGGTTGCGGATCTGGAAGACGCCTACATCCTGCTCCACGAGAAGAAGCTCTCCAACCTGCAGGCCATGCTGCCGATCCTCGAGGCTGTCGTGCAGACCTCGAAGCCGCTGGTCATCATCTCGGAAGACGTCGAAGGCGAGGCCCTGGCCACGCTGGTCGTCAATAAGCTGCGTGGCGGCCTGAAGATCGCTGCCGTCAAGGCGCCGGGCTTCGGTGATCGCCGCAAGGCCATGCTGGAAGACATCGCCATTCTCACCGGTGGCCAGGTCATCTCCGAAGACCTCGGCATCAAGCTCGAGAATGTCGGCCTCAACATGCTCGGCCGCGCCAAGAAGGTGTCGATCTCCAAGGAGAACACCACCATCGTCGACGGCGCCGGCAAGAAGGAAGAAATCCAGGGCCGCGTCGCCCAGATCAAGCAGCAGATCGAGGAGACCACCTCGGACTACGACAAGGAGAAGCTGCAGGAACGTCTCGCCAAGCTGGCGGGCGGCGTTGCCGTCATCCGCGTCGGCGGTGCGACCGAGATCGAAGTCAAGGAAAAGAAGGACCGCGTCGATGACGCCCTCAACGCGACCCGCGCGGCCGTCGAAGAAGGCATCGTTCCCGGCGGCGGCGTCGCCCTGCTGCGCGCTTCGCTGGCCATCACCGTCACTGGCGCCAACTCCGACCAGACCGCCGGCATCAGCATCGTGCGTCGCGCGCTGCAGGCTCCGGCCCGTCAGATCGCGGCCAACGCCGGTGCGGAAGCATCGATCGTTGCCGGCAAGATCCTTGAGAACAAGGGCGCGACCTTCGGCTACAACGCCCAGACCGGCGAATATGGCGACATGATCGCCTTTGGTATCGTCGATCCGGTCAAGGTTGTGCGCACGGCTCTGCAGGACGCGGCCTCGGTCGCCGGCCTGCTGGTCACCACCGAAGCCATGATTGCGGAGGCTCCGAAGAAGGAGTCGGCTGGCGGCGGCATGCCGGCTGGTATGCCCGGCGGTGGCATGGGCGGCATGGGCGGTATGGATTTCTAATCCAGCCCCCTGTCAACCTACAGCGGAAAGGGCGGCAGCAATGCCGCCCTTTTTTGTGTGCCGAGCATGATCGACAGCTTTAGACGTGCAAGTCCTCTACCCAGCCTGATGGCGGCGAAGCGCAACGGCGTCGTCGTGAGACGGGGTCTGGCCGTGTCCTTTCGTTCAGCCGCTGGTCGAAACTCGTGCTGCCTTCCGCCGTGCCGTCGATCTTTACAGGGCTGAAGGCCTTGCCAACGGCTGGCAGACCCTGGTTGCGGTAGAACTCATCGCATCGTTCGAAAGGCTCCGATACCTGATCGCCTATGGTCGTCAGCTCTTTCAATTGGAACTCGTTCTTTCGGCCATGATCGTGGTCGGCCTGACCGGATTGGGACCCACGGCCTGCTCACGCTTGCCTAAAACCATCTGCAACGCTGGCGTCCGGAGACCCAGATGAGCCTGATCACGATTACAGGTCGGGATAGGCTGTCGCACGGCACTTCCATCGCACCGCCGCCCTTCCGCTTCATCGGCCGACATCTGCGGCCGCTTGCGGAGCCGATGGCGCTGCTCGCGATTTTGGGAGTTGCTCGCCCATGCCGGCGCTGCTGACCCACGTTTTCTACCGCGGCTGGAAGAGGTGGCGGCCGCGGCATGGCAGAGTTCAGCCGAGGTGGCCTTGGCTCCAATCTTCTGGCGAGCCTGGAACGTGACCTGATCGGTTTCGTGTGTGGCAGTGTGGCGGAAACGCGTTTGGTCTGGTGATCGGATTTTCCCGCCTCATCGAACGCCTGAGAGGCTCGTGGTCGCGGTTGTATTACCGCTATTACGTGACCTGATCACGTTGACGATGCCAGCACCTTCATTGGCCACTTTCTGGACCATGTACGTCACATCAGGCTCCCCCGCCCGATCGACACGAGCCGGCTCTGTAACCAAGCCGCCGTCATATAGCGGTTCCACGACGGCACTGGCGGCAGTCGTCTTCTCAGCGGCTACAGGTGGACGTTTCAGCATGACGCCAACGAATCCGATGGTGGCAAGGACAGGCAGACCAAGCACCGCGTAGAAGCTGTACTCCGCTGGAGTTCGCCTCGGAAGTGGAGCGACAAGGGCCTGATTTGTCTTGCCATGCCACATTGTCAGCACGCTTTTCGAAGCCTCTGAATTCCTTAGTGTCCATCCCAGCTCGACCTCCGACCATCCCCATTTCCGGCTGCCCGCGGCACGGCAGCCCTTGGCCTCTAGCTGCGCTCGAGCGGATCAGCGTGCCGTCTGCCTTCTCTAGCCGATCAAAATGTCTGCACCCATTTGGCAATGGCCGTTTCGCGCAAAAGTATTCCCCCGTGAGCCGACTTTCCGAATTGGCTTAACTTCCAAATCTGTGGCTTTGCCTGCATTGCGGAGCGCGGAGTTCCGACCACTCGCCCAAGGGTATGCCATGGCGTTTCGTCTCTTTGTTCCGATCCTTGCCGGTGCAACGCTGCGCGAGCGGCTGCTCGCCTGCATCGGGGCCATGATCGGCATCGCATTGACTGGCGTGATCAGTGCGCTGGCGAACGGGTCTGGCCCACATGTCGCACTGCTAGTTGCTCCAATGGGAGCATCGGCCGTGCTGCTCTTTGCCGTGCCTTCAAGCCCGCTGGCGCAACCTTGGTCGATTATCGGTGGCAATACGATTTCGGCGCTGGTCGGGGTGATCGTGGCGCATTTCGTGCGTGAACCCGTTCTTGCTACCGGCATTGCGGTGGCGCTGGCCATCGCCGCCATGTCGTTTACGCGCTGCCTGCATCCGCCGGGTGGCGCCGCCGCCTTAACTGCGGTGTTCGGCGGACCGGCCGTCTTCAGTTCCGGCTTGCTGTTTCCCTTCGTTCCGGTAGCGCTGAACTCGATCGTGCTGGTCGCACTCGGCTACGGCATCCATAAACTGTCGCGGCGCAACTATCCACATGTGGCGGCCCCCGCCCTTAAAAGCGCGCATGGAACCATCGATCCGCCGGCGCGGGAGCGGGTCGGCTTCCAGCCCGAGGATATCGATGCCGCGCTCGGCGCGCTGGAGGAAACCTTCGATATCGACCGCAACGATCTTGAGCGGCTGCTGCGGCAGGTCGAGTTGCAGGCGATGGTGCGCTCCCACCGCACCCTGCTGTGCGAGGACATCATGTCGCGCGATGTGATTTCGGTCGATGAACATGCGCCTGCCGACCAGGCGCGTCATTTGCTGCTCGATCACAACATCCGGACGCTGCCGGTGACCGACGCCGACGGCGGGCTGGTCGGTGTAGTTGGCCTGCGCGAGCTGACGAAGGCGACCGACGCGGTGAGGGCTGTGATGTCGAAGGCTGGCACCGCCTCTCCCGATACGCCGGCGATGAGCCTGCTGCCGGTCCTCACCGACGGCCGCAGCCATGCCGTGGTCATCGTCGATGCCGAGCGACGCATTATTGGGCTGATCACCCAGACCGACCTGCTGGCAGCGGCAGCGCGCGTGCACATGGCGGACACAACGCTGGCAGCGGCATAAAATAGTGATCCGGACTTGCTCAATCCGGGAACCCGATGGGGCGCCAATAGGATAGTGGTATTAAGTGCGGCCTTCCGCCTAAGACAATTCCTTTTTACGAGTAGATCAACCCTGAAACGCGACCGCGTGCTCAGGCATCTGGTTCACGTAGGCCAAGTACGACTGCAACAACGGAACACTCTTCAACCTTGCCGGTGGCCAGAGCCAGTCCGCTATGTCGACTAAAGGCGTGCGGACTACAAATGGAACCATCTGGTGGACGGCTCCTCTGCAACGATGGTAGCGCGGTTCGCATGTCCAAGGCTGGCTTGAAGCTCTACGTCGCGGGTTGAATGATCCTTGGCAAGGGTCGCGGCTCAGACGCCGAGGACGCGGTTCGCAATTCCATGCAGGTGGTCCTTTCCTTTGGTTCCTGCATTTCGCCTATGGTGAGGCGCGGCCGACTCCCCTCATGCATCACGCCGACGACCGCCGCTTCCTCGCCGCGCCAAGGGTTTGACTAGGCCGACGATAGACCATGCGATAAGCAATTCCGAAACGATGTGGCTTCCTTGCGCCAAGTCGGCTCTGTCGAACAGCGATGTCAACATGATCCTGAGTTCCGAGGGTTCGCCGCGCCTTCAATCCTATAACCTTGATGACGTTCCTGACTAGGAGGATGAGGCTGCTCCAACACGTCCACGGTGTTAGGAATTGCCATTGCACGAGTTGATCTCGGACTTCTTCGTCGCGCATCGCCAATTTCCAGCCCAATACCGCGCCTACGCTTGGTACCCCAACCACGCGGCCTATCGCCCTCATGCCCGCTTCGAGGACCCTCCAGGATCGGGCCTGTTCGGATAGGTGTGGGAGGCCGAGGCATCAGAGGGAACGGCCAGACGCTACCATGAGGATGCGCCATTTGCCGAAGAGCCGTGCCGTTACCTTCGCCACTGTGCGGAACGCGGGGCGACCGTCGCTTCAGCCATCAGGCTTTGGGTGTCATTTCTCCCCTGGCGGAGTCCACCGCCCCCGACAAAAAGTCTGACCTTTGCCAGTCTTCTACGGGCAAGCGTTCGCGCCAAAAGTTCAAAGCCGCGTCCATAACATTCAACAATGAAAGTCAGCCTCATCAGATCGAGCAGAAAGTCGTCGATGGCATGTGTGAGCGCGTGAGACTTTTGTTCAAGCTGAAGCAGCAAGGCGCGCGCCTCTTCGATCGCGGCCCGGCAACCGTCTGCGTCTATCAGGAATCAATCCTGTCTAAGATCTGCAAGCCCTCACCTCGCCCCAAGCCAGACTCAGCGCATCGAACGCCGTTGGAGAGAGTTTCCGACGAAAGAACATCGTCGCGTTTCGCGAAAAGGCATCGCTCGGCAAAGTGCGCGTTGATGAAGCATGCTGCGTCAAACTACAAGCAAGAATCCGGGCTCCACCCAGGTGATGTCTTCGAAGGCGGGGTGAGCCGGCTCGGGCATGCGTCTCGGCCGCAACCCTTAATCACGAGGAACTGTGCCGCAAGGCAAACAGTTTCTCTCTATTCTTCTAGCCGCCACGGTTCAGCCTAGATTACATGGGAAACGGCAATAACGGAAAGCAAAGGTTGGCAAAATGAGTAGGGTGGCTGGATCAAATGAAGATTTGGCTGCACCAACGACCTTTGCGCCACTTTTGCAGCCCACCTTTCGGTCGATCTGGCTCGCCACGCAAGTCTCGAGCCTCGGCTGGTTGATGCAGACTGTTGCCATCAGTTGGCTGATGGCTACCATCTCGACTTCCGATCTGATGGTTGCGCTGGTGCAGGCTTCATCGAACCTGCCGGCTTTCATTTTGTCCGTGTTCGCCGGGGTTCTCGCTGACAATTTCAGCCGTCGCAGGGTTATGTTCGCCGGCCGCTGCCTTATGGTGATAGCATCTGCGATGCTGACCGCTGTTGTAGCGCTGGGCTTTGTCGACCCATGGATGATTCTCGGCTTCAGCTTTTTAATCGCATGCGGCGGCGCTCTCAACGATCCCGCCTGGCAGGCGTCGGTTGGCGATATGGTGGACCGGCGCGATGTTCCCGCTGCCGTTACCCTGCTTTCCGTTGGCTTCAACACCGTACGGACCGTGGGCCCGGCGCTCGGCGGCATCGTGGTTGCCTCCTTCGGGCTTTTGGCCGCTTTTACCGTGACCACCCTCACCTATTTGGTACCCTTGGCCACCATATGGCGCTGCAAGTGGAAGGTCCGCTCGTCGCCTCTTCCGCGCGAGTCGATGAGGAGGGCCATCTATGACGGGCTGCGCTTCACGGCGATGTCATCGGAAATCAAAGCGGCGATCGCACGCGGAACCCTCTTTGGCCTGGCGAGCATCGCCATACTCGCGCTGCTGCCGCTGATTGTCCGCGATCAGTTGGGAGGAGGCCCGCTCGCCTATGGCACGCTCATGGCAGGTTTCGGAACAGGCGCGGTCTTCGCCGGCCTCTCCAACAGCCTGTTCAGACGGAGCTTGTCGCAAGAACAGCTGATGAGGCTCTCCTGCGTCGCCTGCGCGGCGTGCTCCCTCTCCCTGGCGCTGACCTCTTCGATCGTCGTGGCGGCAATTGCACTTGCTTTGGGCGGCGCAGGCTGGGTCACTGCCTGGTCCGGGGTTGGCGTGAGCGTGCAGCTGGCAAGCCCGCGCTGGGTCGTGGGGCGCACGATCTCCATCTACTATGCATTGATAGACGGCGGCATAGCGGCCGGCAGCTGGGTGTGGGGCACCGTTTCCCAGAACCATTCGCTGACCTGGGCGCTAGAGGGTTCCGCTGCGGCCCTGCTGCTCGTTGCTGCAGCCGGCGTTCTGTTTCCTCTTCGCGAGCGCCGCGAGTCCGAGCCCGATCCTTTGGAGGAATTCGACGCCCCAGCTGTCGCTCTCAGTTTGAAGCCGAGAAGCGGCCCGATCGTGGTCAAGATCGAATATCTGATAGCCGAGAGAAATGTCGAGGCCTTCCTCGACCTCATGCGGCAGCGGCGTCATGTACACAGCCGCGTCGGTGCTCGGAACTGGACGCTCCAGCGCAGCCTTCAGAAGCCTATGCAGTGGACAGAAACGTTCCGAACGCCGACCTGGACCGACTACCTTCGCCTCAATCATCGTCTCACGGAAGTAGACAAGGAACTGGACGAGCGTGTCTTCCAGTTACACGCGGGAGAGAAAGCGCCTCAAATGACGCTTTCGATTGAGCGGCCGACAAGCTCGGCCCGGAAACCCGACCAGTCAATCCTTCACCTTCCCCGTCATTGAAGCCTGACCTTCCCATATCTGGGCATCAGCGATCGTTAAAGATCCGGGTGATGGATGAGAATCTCGGCGGCATCCGTGTCGTGCGTGCCTTCGCCGCGCAGCCGCACGAGCTGGAAAAGTTCGACCGCGCCAAGCAGGACGCGCCTTGATCTCGCCAATGAGCGCGTTGACATCCGTGTCGGCAACACCAGCGCCATGAATTTCTCGTTCCTGACCGCCATGGGCCTGGTGCTCTGGTTCGGTGGCCAGAAACTGATCGCAGGTCAAATCAGCGTCGGCACGCTGGCCCTGTTGCTCACCTTCATGACCATTCTACAGATGCCGTGCGCTAGCTCGGATTGATGGTCAACTCGTTCGCGCGCGCCTCGACCTGCGGCACGCGGCTGTTCGAGTTGCTCGACGCCGAACTTGACATCGAGGACGCGGCGGGCGCCAGGGATCTCGTCGTCACCGACGGCGTGCTGCGCTTCGACAATGTCGGTTTCTGCTACGCGGGCTCGAGCGGCCGCCCGACGCTCTCCGGCATCCTTCGAGGCGAGCAATGCATCGCCGTCTAGGCAAGGCGAATGCTCCGGACTTCCCAGCCTTTCTTGCCTTGCCCGCATTCGACAAACACCTTCTGTCCCGCCACCAGCACGCTGAGCCCTGAGCGCGTCAGGGCGCTGGCATGAACGAAGACGTCCTTCTCACCGTTGTCAGGAGCAATGAAGCCGAAGCCCTTTTCGGGTTTGTACCACTTGACCGTGCCCCCGCTCTCCAGCTGCGCACCGGTTTCAACGAAGGTCCCTCCAGCGACGCGCGTATGTGACGGAGTTTTCGCGCGGAGATCGCCGATCTCCAGCACCTGCGCGACTTGATGACCTTTTGGACTTTTTTCGACCGTGATCTTGAGAGGCGTTCCCGCGGCAACATCCCGGGTTCCGGCCGCCTCTAACACTCGCACGTGCAGATAGGCCTCCGTGCCGTCCGACAGTTTGACGAAGCCAAAACCCTTGCTGACTGTGAACCACAATACCTCCGCATCGACAGGATCTGCCGTCACGGTCGGCGGGCGCTGAAAATAGCTTGGCTCGGAAGTCCGTTCCGAAAAGGAAACGGGGTCATCGTCATAGCGATGCCGGCGTGGCTCGCGATGGTCTCGATATTTGCCCATGATCATCTCGACTGGCATGGATGGCGCACTGCGCTACCGTCAAGATAATCTCAATCGGGCGACGCGTTTATGTCAAAAAGGCCGTGAAGACCGCAGCTGTGCCCGGCCTATCGGCCGAACCCTTTGAAACTAGATTCATTTCCCCTGAAACAATAGTGCCGCCGAGTCGATTTACTGACTCGCATAGGTTGTGTTGGAGTGAGAGTGCGATGATGCTGGCGCGGGCGCACTGGAAGGGCTTTATCAGGCATTCCGGAAAGCCTGCTCCGGGTTTCTTCAAAAGGAACCGAACGGCGGGTCGACGACCATTTGCGCCGGCTCCAGGCTACGGCGCAGGTCTGACCGTGCATGATCATCATCTCCAGCGTCACGCCCAGCGTCGACAGCCAAGCCGTGGAGAACTATGCCGCGCTGTCGCCGACGAGAACAACGTCGCAATGTCGATCGACGAGCTTTGAATCGGCGCACTCAATGGGCCTCCTTCCCCAAGCACGGATGTCGCGTTGGCACTTTTTATGCAGCTGCGAAGAGCTAAAATCGCCACGACGGGTGGTGTTGACGCGCCGACAATTATCAGACAAAAACGGAATTCAATCGGTTCAGCGGCCTACGCGGCAGGGCTCTGCTCAACAACCTCGGGGACCATGGACGAACGCGCAAAAGGGATTAGGAAAGGCGGAGCTGGAGGCAAGGCCAACGACGTCAATGCGGACTTAATCGCCGTTGTGGTCGCCATGGACAGCAGCGCCCCCTGCGTTCTGACCATCCCGCAGGCAAACGCCCTGCCCTCGGGCCCGTTCGAGCTTGCTCACCGTTCGCTGCAGTCGGGCCTCAGGGGATGGGTGGAACAACAGACCGGCCAGCCGCTCGGCTATATCGAACAGCTCTACACCTTCGCCGATCGCGACAGGGTTGGCGCTGACGACCGCGTGGTCTCTATCAGCTATCTGGCGCTCACCCACCAAGACGAAGCTGGCGACCCGGCCGGGCGACACTGGGGAAGCTGGTACGACTATTTCCCGTGGGAGGATCACCGCTCCGGCACACCGGCGGTCGTGTTGGACGAATTGCGGCCGCGCCTGATGGAATGGGCGGATGGCACTGACGACAGTACGACACGCCTCGACCGACGACGGCGGGCGGCGATCGCCTTCGGCTTTGACGACCGCCATTGGAACGAGGAACTCGCGCTTCAACGTTATGAGCTGCTCTACGAAGCCGCCCTGGTGGAGGAAGCAATACGCGCCGGACATTCCGCTGCGCCCACCTGGGTCTCGGGCAGATCGATGATCGCCGATCATCGTCGCATCCTGGCGACCGGCATTGCGCGGCTGCGCTCCAAGATCAAATATCGGCCGGTCGTATTCGAACTGATGCCGCCGGTCTTCACGCTTTTGCAGCTGCAGCGCACCGTGGAGGCGCTTGCCGGCAGGCTCGTGCGTAAGCCGAACTTTCGCCGACTGATCGAGCAGCAGGAGCTGGTCGAGGAGACCGGTGAGACAACCGCGGAAACCGGCGGCCGGCCGGCGCAACTTTATCGCTTCCGTCACGCCGTTCTCGACGAGAGGGTGATAGCCGGAACAAAATTGCCGCTCTCGCGGGCTTGACCCGCCTTGCGCCAGCAGCCCTGACGATGTCGCGGACGGCTTGGCCCTTGTGAGAACCGGGATTGTCGAGAATGACGATGTCGCCCGGCTTCAGTGTTTTGTTGAGTTCGGTTTCGACATAGACGCGAAAGGCCTGCGTATTGATGGGTCCGTCAATGACCCAAGGCGCCTCCACCCGATCATGCCGCAGCGCGGTGATGAAGGTCATCGTCTTCCAATGGCCATATGGTGCGTGGGCCATCAGCCGCTTGCCGCGCACACCCCAGCCGCGCAACGGCGCCATGTTGGTCTTGACCCATGTTTCATCCAGGGAGACCAGGCGCGTAGGGTCAATGCGGGTCTGATAGCGCATCCATTGCGCACACCCGCGCATCAGCTTTGGCTTGAGCTGCTCGGCCGGCAGAACGGTTTTTTTGAAGCTCTTGCCCTCGCGGTGCAGGAAGCGACAGACGCTCGCAGGAGACCACGTTCAGCCAGTGCCGCCGTCAATTGATGAAGCGTCATGTTGGCATCTCGCTCAACCTCGCCCAGGACGAAAGCACGGTGCTCCCCGTCGATCAGATAGGGCCGATGACCACCCATCTTGCCGGGTGCCGCACTGCCACGGCGACGCTTGCGGCCTCGGGCGTTTCCTGGGCGAAGGCGGTGGCGATGAAAGCCGAGACGACGCCACAGACTGGGCTGGCGGATAGTAGTTCGCGAGTCAGCCACGGTAGCGGTCGCTACGAAGCGCGCAGCACTTTGTCATCGGTACATTCCGTCCCATGCCTGAAATGAGCAGTGCAGCCATGTCGCCTCCTCCGCAGTCACCGTGGCGAAAGCAATCCTTCCGCTGCCACACGGACCTAATGTCGCCTGGCACTAGCTTGCTTCAGCAAACCACTTAGCGCAATTCTCAGGAGCTACCGTGCCCGCACCGCAGGCGAGGTCCGGGGAGGCTTGCTCACTCAGTTTGCCATTCTGGAAAGTCGCGTTCTTGCCAACGCGCATATTCGAGATATTCTCTCGCAATCGCCTCTACAAGATCTTGTTGGAGCTCTTTGCGAAGGCACGGCATTTCGCTGATTGCCAAGCTGTGCTCTCTCGCAAAACGAATGGCGCAACGATATCCGTCAACGTCTTCCAAAGTGGGACGGACTGCATCTTCCTTCCACTGATCCGCAAGTTCCTGCAGCAACGAAGGTTGTCCTTCTCTTGTGACAAACATGTCTGTGACCCGACGCTTGGCTCTCTCCAGAAAGGCGTCCGAGTTGCCGAGCCGCAACCGCCTTACATGCCACCGAAAAGCGCCATCCCAATGCTGACTTCGCGCCATTAAATTGAGAAGGGAGATCGAACCGCCTTCGAGGATGAGCCCCGGCTGGGAACTACGCTCATCCACTTGCATTATCAGCTTACGATGGGCGGTCTCGGCGTCGATTATGCCCGCGGTTAGCGGGCGCGAATCCAAGTAGATCCGCTGGGTAGATTGCAGTTCGGAATCCGAGGGACGCCCGCTGCCGGTGGCGATTTGAGGACAGCATTGTACACGATCCAGCGCAATGACCGGCCATCCGGTCTCTCGTGCAATTTGGATTGCCGCGTCTGTTTTGCCGCTGCAGGTCGGCCCGTAAATCAAATAGATTAGCATGTGTATGCCGCTTAGTTTATCGGAACTAACCGCCCCCCAAGCACAAGATACTCGGTAGGCTTTCACCGGACTTGTCGCAAACATTTTGACAAGCGGCGATTATGCCCTGAAACGACGCCATTTTCGAACTTTGTGAAGTCCGAAAGGGCGCAAGCAGCCCGTTCTGGTCGTTCAGTCCAGTCACCAACGCCTCTGTTTGACGTTTGACGACGGTCCACTTTGCACATCTCATGCCGACTGTGACGCAACGCGGCACCGCAGGATGGTGACCTCGTTGTCTCCGGCAAAAGATCCTTGCGCGTCTTTCATTGAAGATGAGATGAAATAGGCAGATCAGCTCTGCTTTTCGCATCCTTGACGCGCGCTTCATGACAGGCCTCGGCCAAGGGCGTCGAGTTTAGCTTCCGGTTGGATGCTTGCCCTCACCTGTGACTATGCTTACGGCCATCCCGATCGAGAAAAGCATCGAACGCGGCAGCGACAGCGCGAATTACAAAGCGATGCTCCCGCCGTACGCGGACAAAACCGTTTTCGAAGTCCACTATCCCGTCCTCGGCCAGCATCGCCAAGCGTTCAGCTGAATCGAGAAGACGGATCGGATCAGATCCGTGGGCGGCACAGATTGCCTGCACATCGGCCTCGAGATCGCACATTAGTCGCTCGATAATTGCGGCTCGCACGCGGTCGTCGTCGGTGAGGCGATAGCCCTTTGACGTCGCCAGACGGCCAGCTGCGATGTGCTGGATGTAGGAATCCCGTGTAACTTCGTTTTGGACGTACCCCTCGCCGACGCGGCCGATAGCCGACGCGCCGAAACCGATCAGGGTTCTGCAGGTGGTGGCCGAGTAGCCCAGCGAGTTACGCCGCAGGCGACCCGTTTTCTGTGCCAGCGCGAGCTCGTCGTCCGGCAAGGCGAAATGGTCGAGCCCGATCTCGCGGTAGCCGGCGGCAATCAGCGTCGCGGCCACGGCCGCATACTGTTCGGCGCGGGCAGCGCTGCCCGGAAGAACTGCCTCCTCGATGAGGCGCTGATTCTTTATAAGCGACGGGATGTGCGCATAGCCGAACACCGCAAGCCGGTCGGGGCGCATTGCGACCGCCGCCCTCGCGGTCTCGACGCAGGACTGCACCGTTTGATGCGGGAGACCGAAGATGAGGTCGAAGTTGATGCGGCTTACTCCATGCCGGCGCAGCATTTCCACGGCAGCCGACGTCTGCGCCTCACTCTGAACCCGGTTGATTGCTTTTTGAACAATGGGATCGAAGCTCTGCACGCCGAGACTCACACGGTTCACGCCGGCTGCTCCTAAGGCCTCGGCCATCTCGGCCGTGAACGTGCGCGGATCAATCTCGACGGCAACCGTAGCTGTTTTCGTGAGAGCGAAGCGGCTTCGCAGGAACTCCATCAGAGCCAGGAACTCGGCTGGTCCTATGAGAGACGGCGTTCCGCCGCCGAAATGCATGTCGCTCACGGGCAGCGTCTGCGGCGCTCGCTCCGAGACCAAACGGATCTCGTCACGCAGGGCCGCCAGATAGTTGAGGATCGGCGCATCATGGCGGGTGATGGTGGTGGGGAAGCCACAATACCAGCAAGCTGATCGGCAGAACGGGACGTGGAAATAGAGCGACACCGGATCGTCAGCCGGCAGGTTCCTGAGCCATTCCTCATAAGCCTCGGCGCCGACCGCCCCAGAGAACTCCGACACAGTCGGATAGATAGTGTACCAAGGCAGGCCGGCCTCGCGATATTTTGTGGTCTGCAACAGTTACCGTCCCATGCTGATAACCGCCAACCTTACCGCTGCGCTCGCCTGTGTCTTTGCGCTATGTCAGTCCGTTCCGCTTTGGGCTCGAAACTTGTATTTCTCAGCAATAGCGGCCGTTCAGTCTTGGCTGGACGGTCAGCGACTGGCCATGGCTGTTCCCGCCGCGACCCTCACGCGCACCGTTGGGGTCCACCATCCCTTCCCTTCAGCCTGCGCCTGGTCGAGTAGATTCTGCTGAGCGCGGCTGCCGCATCCAACGAGATAACACGGCGTTGGGACCAGACTTTGCTCGCCAGCTAGCGCAGCCCCATAGTGATCTCTGGCATCTCGATGAGCTCGTTGTGTGAATTGCTGGCAAGAAGCATTAGCTGTGGCGCGCCGTCTATCAGGACGAGAGGCTGCTCGACGCGACCGTCAGGTCGGCCGCAATGCCAAGGCCGGCGCGCCTACTGACTCCGTGGTGGAGGCAAGGCTGCGCGTTCAGCGCGTGATTACCGATCATCGCGCTCGCCAAAATGACGGCGTCGTACCGAGCGGTGCCGCCGCATGATGTCTCAACGTCGGGGCTCACAGCAAACAAAGCTGTCGCCATTGAACGAAACTGTCGCGAAGCGAACAGACGAACCGTAGCCGAAACGTTTGCCGTTCGTGCTTGGGTTGATCCGCAAGGCAAAAAGGAAGGAAGAGCGAACCAAGGTCCGCCGGCACACTTGAGCTTCAAGCCGCAGCTGCGTCGTCAGGATGGCACGTCATTTGCAGTAGAAGCCTTTGTGACGGCCCGCCCACAACTAGCGGAGATGACGGGGATGATTTGTACAGAAATGTTGGATGGCGTCGTTTCGGCGATTATTATATTTGTAATAACAATCGCATATTTGTAACAATAACACCCAATAATATTCTCAATTTCTGATGAATATCTGGCGTGACGAGCGCATCAAAACTGCTCAAATTCAACTCAATGCGCATCGTTGTCGACTGTTTCCTTAGCAAGAGTTCATCACTGACGTCCATTCCTTTTACTCTTTGAACGGAGATCAACAATGAACATTAGGAGCCTCCTCCTCGGCTCAACTGCGGCACTGATTGCCGTTTCCGACGCTCGCGCCGTGACCGCCGTTGCCGAGCCTGACCCGACTGAGTACGTTAAAGTCTGCGACGTCTACGGCTCGGGCTACGTCTACATTTCAGGCACTGAGACCTGCGTGCGCATCGGCGGCTATGTCCGTTACGACGTCGGCTTGGGCCATGTCGGATTGGTTGATCACGCAAGAACCTCGGATGTGAGGACTGGTGAGCATCAGGGCACATGGCAAAACAACACGCGCTTCACATTGAAAACTTGGACCGGCCAGGAGACCGAACTCGGCACGTTGAAGACCTACACCGAAACCCGCATGAACTTCGGCAACCGCCACACTTCGGTTTCGGACAGTTCTCGGTCCTATGCCTTCAACGGAGACAGCACCTTGACTTTCGCCTGGATTCAGCTTGGTGGCCTCCGAGTTGGTAAGGACTGGTCGGCCTTCGACATGTTTATTGGCGGCGCGGGTGACGTACTCAACCAGACGCCGGTTCCGTACGGCGCTTTCGATACCAATGTGGTTCAGTACTACTTCGACGCCGGGAACGGCTTTTCGGCCGTGGTTTCGCTCGAAGAAGGCTCGGGCGTGGTCGGCACAATCGACAGCTACGCACCGCACGTAGTCGGCGGCTTGAAATACACACATGGCTGGGGCGCGATCACCGGCGTTGCCGCTTATGATAGCAACTACGAATCGGTGGCCGCCAAGGTCCGTGTCGACATCAATGTCACCAACGAACTGTTGCTGTTCGGAATGCTCGGCTACGGTTCCAACGGCAAGCTCAACGACGACTCCACGAACGCCATCGACGCTCATGGTCGCGGCTTCTATAAGAGTTGGGGCGGGAACTGGGCTTTCTGGGCTGGCGCCACTTACAAGATCAACGAGACAACTTCGTTCAACCTTCAGCTCTCCGGTGATCAGCTCAAGAACCATGGTGTCGCTGCAAACGTCGCCTATGCGTTTCTTCCAGATTTCACAGTTACGGCGGAACTCGACTATGGCCGATACGGTAACTTCGCCGTCGGCAAGGTGGACGGCGCTTCCAACATGAATTGGACCAACGCCAACAAGAAGAGCAGTGTCGGCGGAATCCTGCGTTTCGAACGCTCATTCTAACGGATGAAAGGGCGCTGAGGCAGGCATCGCATGTACTTGTCGTCGGCGGATCGGACTCCAGTGGGGGCGCCGGAATCGCACGCGATATCGAGACGCTCTCCTCCATGGGCGTGCGCAGCTGCCTTGCCGTCACTGCGGTGACGGTGCAAACACACGACAGCGTCACGGACATCCTTCATCTGCAACCCGGTCTGGTGGCCGATCAGATGCGTGCAGCGATCTCGCGGGCGTCGCGGCGTAGTGAGCGCGGGCGCGGCCGTGATGATCGTGGCGGGAGGGAGAGGTAAGGAGCGTCTTTCATTTGAGAATTCGCGTTTACGGGTACCCACGATGCACAACGGGCGAGTTTTTCAAAGAGGCGCGTCCTCCTTCGAAGCGCTTCGGAGGGCCAGGCTCTAGGCTCGCCCCGAGCCCCTGCGTAGCCTGCGGGGGAGCTGGGTCTCGGCCCATCCGGGTAACGATCCTTCGCGCGGCTATGGAAACGATCGCATTTTGCCGATTATCGCATAAAAGACTTGTTATCGCACGACTAAAAAAACTTGCAACTCCACAGCATCATTGACTTGTCGCCTATCAGCACTATATACTTGTAATCGCACAGCTCTAAAAACTTGCAAAGGCACGGCCATGGCCAAGCCCCATGAAAAACTCGCTGTATCACTGGCCGTCCTCAAAGAGCTGCAGGAGGGTGGGCGGCGCATATTCAAATCAGATGAGCTGACCCGCGTCCACCGGGAGCGGCTGCTGCAGAATGGGTTCCTGCGCGATGTTATCAAAGGCTGGCTCATGTCGACCGGCCCGCAGGCACGGCAGCAAGACACCACCCCTTGGTACGCGAGCTTCTGGGAGTTCTGCTCCCTTTACTGCAATGACCGGTTCGGCAAGGACTGGTTCCTCTCACCGGAGCAGTCGCTGCTTCTGCACGCGGAAGCGCCCACTATTCCGCCTCAGGTGGTGGTGAACACCCCCAAAGGCACGAATAACAAAATCGACCTGCTGTTCGGCACTTCGCTCTATGACCTCAAGGTCAAGGAGATGCCGGCCGAACTGACAGAGAAAAACGGCCAGCGCGTGTTCACTGTCGAGGCCGCCCTTACCCGGGTGCCGGAAGCGTTCTTCCAGCGCGCCCCTATCGAGATGCAGATCGCCATGGCGTCGGTGCGCGACGTATCAACCGTTCTGGCCCTGCTGCTTGATGGCGGCCATTCCGCCGTGGCGGGACGGCTTGCGGGGGCCTTCCGTCGCGTAGGACGCGACTCCTTTGCCGATGAAATCGTGGCCGCCTTCAAAGCCGCCGGCTATGACGTGCGCGAATCCGATCCGTTCGCGGGACAAATTGGAGTGACAACTATTGCGGCGGGCGTACCGCCGTTGGTCGCCCGCCTGCGCGCGATCTGGCAATCGCAGCGCGAAGCCATCATCGAGATATTCCCGAAGGCACCCGGACTGCCGTCCGACAAAGACGCCTATATGAAGTTCGTCGAGGATATCTACGAAAGCGACGCCTACCATTCGCTGTCGATAGAAGGGTACAGCGTCACCCCGGAACTCATCGACCGGGTGCGCGAGGGGAGCTGGAATCCGGAGATTGATGAAGAGGACCGCAAGAACCGAGATGCGCTTGCCGCGCGTGGCTACTACCTCGCATTCCAGAAGGTCAAAGACTCTGTTGCCGCGATCATCAACGGCAAGCCAGCCGGCGCGTTGACGCGGGACACTCACCGGGAGTGGTACCGGGAGCTGTTCGCGCCGTCAGTGACCGCCGGCATCCTCAAAGCCAGCGCGCTTGCGGGATATCGCAATCACCCTGTGTACCTGCGCGGCTCGCAGCACGTGCCGCCGCGTACCGAAGCGGTGGCCGATGGTATGAATGAGCTGTTCGACCTGCTGGAGGCGGAGAAGGAGGCCTCCGTGCGTGCCGTGCTGGGGCATTGGCTTGTGGGCTATGTGCACCCCTATCCGGACGGCAACGGACGAATGGCGCGGTTCCTCATGAACGCGATGCTGGCTTCAGGCGGTTACCCCTGGACAGTCGTCAGAGTCGATGACCGGAAGGCCTACCTCGCAGGGCTGGAGGAGGCGAGCGGCAATATGAATGTGAAAACGTTCGCCGCCTTTCTCGCCGAACGGGTGAAGTGGTCTATGGAGAAGGCGGCGTGAGGTCGGTGGTGTGCCATGTTTAACTTGCTTGTCTCGGGCCACGGCGAGTGGTGGGAAACGCCGCCGTTCACGTCAACCATTGACCGGTTCAAGGAATATAGCGGCGCCGAGGCCGAGGCTATCGACCTCGCGCGCCCTGAAACATTGCGCCGGCTGGAGGAAATCCCGGCGCTGTTGATGTACGAAGTCGGGGCGGGAGGCCCGCACGCGCGCGTGGTCCGGCACGGCCGCATACGCAATATCGTTCGGCGCGGACACGAACTGGCCTTCACCTTCGAGCCCGATCCGGAACATGCCTTTCTCGACCGGTCAGCGGTGTTGAGAATTGCGGACCGGCTGGGCATTCAACAGTTCGAACAGCACCGTACGCACTGGGCGATCAAGGATGGTGACATTCCGGCCGAGCTGATTGCCACCGGCACCGCTGAACGGGCGCAGCGCACCGTTGCCGTGGTTGCGGCAGAATATGTAGAAGCGCGCCGCGAGGGACGAAGGAGAGAAGCTGCCGAACTGGCCGAAGAACTGGAGGATTTTCCTCCCTCGCTGGAGAAAGCACTGTCGCTCGTGCCGGCGCGTATCCTTCAGCAGCCGACACCCGAATTATACCCGATCCTTGGGATAGAGCCCCGCACGCCCGAAGGCCGCAACGCCGTCGTGGCCGTCGTCGCAAGGGATCACAATGGGCAGGACTTGCCTGCCGACTGGTCTTATTCGCTGGCGTGGTTCCTGGACCTTTACGGCAGCGCGACGGAAGCGGGGCGCCTTGACGGCGCGCTGGCCGAATGCGCAACGCATGTGATCGCGCTCGGCACTGGCGAGGGAGAAGCCGCCGCCCCGGTTGATGATATCGGCTACGCACTCTGGCGCTGTTCGCGAAGCCCGAAACTTATCGGCGATCTGGCCGGGAATCGCTGAGATAGCGCAGGAGGTTTTTCGCTTACCAAAATCAACTGGAACTCGACCCAGATCAACCAGAAGCTTCCCATTCCCATTCTAGCAGCCAGAAGAGTGGGTGAGCTCTTAAATATCTATCCGAGGAATCGATAAGCTCAGACTGTCTCGCAAGTATACATAGTTTTTTTGTTATAGAGTCTGCTCGGCTGCAGGCAAATATCCAGGATAAACTTCAGCACGAAAGCAGAATTGAATGAAGGTTGGCTACATGGAGTTCTCATTTGGGTATGCCTTCACCGAAAACCTTATCCGGTCATCGTCAGCCGCACCTGTAGGCGCGCCGGTCTTTCCAAACCTCATACAGGAGGGGCATTCTGGCTTTGACATCCGCATCAATTTCCCAGGGGTTCCGCTGTTTTTCCAGTACAAGCTTCCGGAGCTGATGAAGCGAGGAACTGCGTTTGAGATTGCGAGCGGACATTGTCCCGGTTTGTCGATACCATTTTTTCGGATTGCGATGATGCGCAGGGATGTGTCGCGTCAGCATGAACTGCTTCTTCGGCTTGAGGCGCGCTATCCGTCAAACGTCTTCTATGCGGCTCCTTGTATTGCAAACATCAGCGATTTCGACCGCTCTTATAATGGAGCAACCGTAGCACGGCAGTCCATTTTCGTCTCACCAGGGGATATTGGGCCCTTGCCAGACGACAAAGCGTACAGCCTTGCCTATAAACCTGGACTGGCAACTGGATATTTTTGCTCGAAACCCAAGCCCACCAAAGTTCAAACATTTGATGATCTCGCTGCGCTCTTTAAGGAGCAGTTCGCCGAGAAGCGTTTTGCGGAAGTCGGCGAGGCGGCGCGTGAGATGCGCGAAAACGTACTTGAGCTTGCTTCGCCGTCAATGCGGCAAGCCGAACAGCTCATTGCTGAACGGGTCGGCGCGAGACGCATTCAGATTCTAGACGGCGCAGCCAGACCGCCCGAGGAAGAGCGCGCAGTCACTGACATTCTCGGAGCGCGGGAAATTGCGCGTGTCGATCTTGGCGTCGACCTGCTGGTGGCCCAACCACGCTAACGACATCATACCTCGCTGATTAGCCCAGCTTTTGTCTAGGCCACAGTTATGAGACTACGAACTACTTGGCCAGGAAGAAGATCGGATTGAAAGCGAACCTTCCTTGTCATCTTTGCATCACGGTCAGTCTGCACGAGATTGACCGCTGCAAGCCGGGAGCAAGACCGGGCTGCGCAAACGTTGCAACAGATCCTTCAAGGAAATTCATAGACTCTTAGCAACTCCGGTTCGCTGTGAATGGTAGGCTTATTGCAACGTTTGAGTCAGTGGGGTCCGAACCGTGGCTTATTCTCCGACCGCCGAACTGCGTGCAATTTCGGCTAAAGGCAATGGCAAGAAGAGCGCCCATCTTGTTTGTTCGACACAGCCATATCGGCTCAAAACAGTATCTTCACGGCCACCGAGATTGTCCGGTCGGTGGACCAGCAACCATATTATTTGGTTCGAAAGCTGCAACATCTGTGGAGAACGCGAAATGACAAATTCAGTAGGACGAGTGCCCAGGCTTTCCAAGTGGCTTGGTCCTGACCAATGCTGACACTGGTCAGTCGCCTACGGACGGCAGCGCATTTAGATCGCCTTCGAATTCTAGGCCTTTGCGCGCACGCGGACCTAACTGTCTGCCAGCTAGCGGAGATTCTGGGTCTGCGTCGTGAGCACGTTGTACGACACGTCCGGCTGCTCGCCAGAGCCGACTTTCTTTACTGCAACGAACAACGTCCGTGGTGCTCGTACAATCTCAAAACAGGAGGTAAGGACGGCGGGCTGGTTCAATTGTTGGTTGATCTCCTGCCCCACGGCGATGGCTATCACAAACGAGACCTTCAACGGCTCGAAGCCACACAAGACGCGCCGTCGAAGGGGATCGCATGCTTGACCGTGAAATAGATCAGTCCAATTGGAGCGCGAAACCACCATGTACAACTCCGCCGACGGCGCCATCGCGCCGCGCGACACTTACGGACGGTCTCGATTGGCCGCGGTTGATTGCCGCGTTCACGAACTGCTTCTGAGACAGGAGCGGCAGGAGCGGACGACCCTTAAGCTCATCGCCTCAGAGAACTTTGCGTCCTCGGCCGTGCTGGAAGCGAACGGCTCGATTTTCACGAACAAGTACGCCGAGGGGTACCCCGGTGCGCGCTACTACGCTGGAAATGAGATCGTTGATGAGCTTGAGAATCTAGCCATTGAGCGCTTGAAAACACTATTTGGCAGCGAGCATGCCAACGTCCAGCCTTATTCCGGCTCGCCGGCCAACCAGGCTGTCTATCGTGCGCTTTTGAGCCCCGGTGACAAAGTCATGGGCTTGCCCCTCCCGGAAGGGGGCCATCTGACTCATGGTTGGGCCATCAACTTTTCCGGAACTGACTATCAACGCGTCCCCTATGGACTAGATGAAAAGACACAGCAGATTGACTATGACCGCTTGCGCGAGACAGCCAAGCGGGAACGGCCGCGGCTCATTTGGGTCGGCGGAACTGCTTACCCGCGTGTCTTTGACTACGCGGCAATGGCAGAAATCGCCCTGGAAGCGAACTCCTATCTCGTAGCCGACATTGCGCACATCAGCGGACTGATTGCCGCGGGAGCGCACCCGAATCCCGTGCGCCATTGCGACGTGGTCAGCAGCACCTCCCACAAATCGATCCGCGGTCCCCGCGGTGGTTTCATTTTGTCCAGGAACGAAGATCGCTATCAGGCCCTGTATCATACAAAGAGCAAATACAATCTCGCCAGACGAATAGACCGGGCGGTCTTTCCTCACCTGCAAGGCGGGCCTCATATGAATGCCATCGCTGCGCTAGCAGTTGCCTTGCACGAAGCCGCGAACCCGTCCTTCCGAAGCTACGGCCAACAGACCGTCAAGAATGCCAAGGCTCTTGCACAGGCACTGATCGAGCGAGGGTATGACCTGGTTACCGGGGGGACGGACAATCACATGCTGATCCTTGATCTGCGCGATCGACCACTATCGGGCAAGGCCTATGCCGAGCGGCTAGCAAAGGCAGGCATCATCACAAACTTTAATATGGTGCCTGGCGACCCGCGGGATCCGGCGGTCACAAGCGGAATTCGCCTGGGGTCGCCAGCAGTGACGTCAATGGGCATGCGCGATGTGGAAATGGTGCAAATTGCTGGCTTCATTGACTGCGTCCTCCGGCGGCCTGATGACGAAGATCTCCATGCCTGCGTGCGAAGAGACGTTGCCGATTTGTGCGCTGCGTTCGAGGTCCCGGGCATCACCAACAGGTAAGGTGGGCTAAGCAAAATGCACCATACAACTCCAACACCCGAAACGAGGCATTTCATGGCTAGGCAGTTCGTGTTCTCTTCCGAATCGGTTGGCGCGGGACACCCGGATAAGTTGGCCGACAACATCTCGGATGCCATCCTCGACGCCATCCTCCGCACCGATCCCAAGGCACGCGTCGCCTGTGAAGCGTTGGTAAAATCAGGGATAGTCGTTGTGGCTGGCGAGATTACTAGCGATGCGCGGGTGGATTATAGCCAAGTTGCGCGCGATACGATTCTCGATATTGGATACGACGATGAGGCTGTCGGCTTTGACGGCCGGCGTTGCTCCGTCGTTCATGCACTCACCGAGCAATCGCCCGACATTAGCCAGGGCGTTGACGAGGGACGAGGGCAGGACCTCCAGCAGGGAGCGGGAGATCAGGGCCTCATGTTCGGCTACGCATGCCGCGAAACCGATACCCTGATGCCTTTGCCGATCCAGCTCGCGCATCGCTTGACGAAACGACAGGCAGATGTCCGGAAAGCACGACAGCTTGGCTGGTTGCGTCCTGATATGAAATCCCAAGTCTCAGTGCGCTATGAGGGGTTGCGCCCGGTCGCCCTTGATACGATCGTCGTATCGACCCAACATGACGAGCAGGTCTCGCAAGAGACGGTCCGCGAGGGCGTCATTGAGGAAATCATAAAGCCTGTCCTGCCGACCCACCTGGAGACGGAAGGCATCAGAATTCTGGTCAACCCGACGGGGAGGTTCGTAGTCGGCGGGCCGCGCGGCGACTGCGGTCTCACTGGACGCAAGATCATCGTCGATTCCTATGGTGGGATGGGTCGTCACGGCGGCGGCGCCTTTTCGGGCAAGGACCCGTCCAAGGTTGACCGCTCAGCTGCCTATGCGGCCCGGTATGTCGCAAAGAATATCGTCGCTAGCGGACTTGCGGACGTCTGCGAGGTGCAGCTTGCTTACGCAATCGGCGTGGCCAGTCCGGTTTCTGTCATGGTCAACACGTTCGGAACAGCGAGGGTTGAGGAAAGAAGGATCGAGCGCCTCATTCTTGAGTTGTTCGATCTCAGACCGAAGGGCATTATCAAGATGCTTGATCTCTTACGCCCTATATACCGCAAGACCGCGACCTATGGCCATTTCGGCCGTGAAGAGCCTGATTTCACCTGGGAGAAGACAGACAGGGCCGACGAATTGCGTCGCGAGGCAGGACTTGCCGCCCCGTGAGGGCTGGCGCCGAACGGATTGGCAAGCGCAAAGCCCATTCCCACTGGCCAGACCCGCCCGCGCCCGGCGTGGCAGAAAGCCGGTGGGTTTTTGGCGGAGACATGAATTGATGCCGGACTATGACGTGCTTTGTATCGGAAATGCCATCGTCGACATCATCGCCCAATGCGACGAGGCGTTCCTGGAGACCAACGGCATCATCAAGGGCGCGATGAATTTGATCGACACGAGGCGCGCCGAACTGCTCTACAGCCGCATGGGCCCGGCCATTGAAGCCTCGGGCGGCAGCGCCGGCAACACGGCGGCGGGCGTCGCCTCCTTCGGCGGTCGCGCCGCTTTCTTCGGCAAGGTCTCCAACGACGCGCTCGGCGAAATCTACGCGCATGACATCCATGCCCAGGGCGTCGCCTTCGACACCAGGCCGCTTAATGGCGAACCGCCGACAGCGCGCTCGATGATCTTCGTCACGCCGGACGGCGAGCGCTCGATGAACACCTATCTCGGCGCCTGCGTCGAGCTCGGCCCGGAGGACGTCGAGGCCGACAAGGCGTCGGGCGCCGCCGTCACCTATTTCGAGGGCTATCTGTGGGACCCGCCGCGCGCCAAGGAGGCGATCAGGCAGACGGCTAAGCTCGCCCACGCCGCCGGGCGCGAAGTGTCGATGACATTGTCGGACTCGTTCTGCGTCGACCGCTACCGCGACGAGTTCCTCGACCTGATGCGCTCGGGCACGGTCGACATCGTCGTTGCCAACAGCCACGAGATCAAGTCGCTCTACCAGACCGCGTCCTTCGACGAGGCGCTGGCCCAGATCCGCAAGGATTGCAAGATCGCCGCCGTCACCCGCTCGGAAAAGGGCTCGGTGATCGTGCGCGGCGACGAGACCGTGACCATCAATGCGACCAGGATCCGCGAGCTGGTCGACACCACCGGCGCCGGCGACCTCTATGCCGCCGGCTTCCTCTACGGCTACACGCAAGGCCGCAGCCTCAAGGATTGTGGCGATCTCGGCTCGCTGGCAGCCGGGCTGGTCATCCAGCAAATCGGCCCAAGGCCACGGCAAAATCTGCGCCGAGAGGCGGAGCAGGTGGGATTGCTGTAGGTGGCGAGCCAAGAACCAGCTGCCCAGCCTCCTTAATCCAGCCCGAGCCTTTTCTTCAGTTCCGCATTCTCCTTGCGGAGACGATCGGCAAGCAGGCTCTTTAGCCGCTTGTTTTCTTCCTCGAGCGCGACGAGATCCTTCAGCCCGTCACTGTCCGCCGCCGGCGCCGCCGCCTTCTTCCAAAGATAATATGTCTGTTCCGAGATGCCGGCTTGCTTCACCGCGCTCTTGAGAGTAGCGCCGCCGCCGATCGAGGTCTCGATCTGCGCCAGCTTCTGGGCACGATCCTTCGCGGAGTAGCTCTTTCGGCCTGTTCGCGCTGACGGCGGTGCTTCAGTGGTCGCGGATATCGGCTTGGCGCCCTCCTTGCGGGCAGGCGCGCTCGCCTCAGCTTCTGGCTTCCTCGACCGCCGCGCTCTCGTCTTCGGTTTTGGCGTTTCCGCTTTGTCTGCCGGTGCGCTAGGAACTAGTGCTGACTCGGTTTCCAGGGGATTGGCCATGAAATGCTCCACTCGCGGTTTTTGCAAAGGTTCAGCATCAAGGGCCACTATAGTAGAGTCAACAAGCTGACGATTTAACGGCTCGACTTCCTTTGTTGTCTCGGCCATCGCCGCGGCGATGTCGAAATTGCCCCAGATGGAACGTGCGGATTTTTGATAATTGCGCTTTTGTTTGACTTCCACGGTGAATGGTCGCGTCTGCCGCCTCATAGTTCCTTCCTGAATAGGAGAATGAAGTCGCCGCTCGAATTTTTGGCGCTTGCTGCTTAGCGCGGAGCATTATCGTATAGCCGCTCAACGGGCAAGTGATGCCGGTCTTCGATGGCTGACCCATCTGGGGAGATTTGAGCGGCTTCGCGCGTCCTGCGCATGCCTGTAAGAGCCTGACTCGAAACTCGACGCACGACGTGGAGCTGCCATGCGGCGAAGCATGAGGCGGATCGAGGCGATGAAGATCCATGCCTCGGCGCTGGCGATGGTCGCCTCGAAGTCTTTGGCGAGCCGGCGACAACGTCCCAGCCAGGCGAAAGTTCGCTCGAGGACCCATCGTCGTGGCAGCACCTCAAAGCCCTTGGCCGCGTCGGAGCGCTTGATGATTTCGATGGTCCATGTGCCGAGATTGGCCAGTGCCTGCGACAGTTTTTCTCCGGCATAGCCGCCGTCGGCGAATAGATGGCGCAACCAGGGATAAGGCCGTCGAATGGAGGCGATGA
>NZ_JAMYPW010000048.1:0-48814 GCF_040320565.1 Mesorhizobium sp. M0664 | reverse complement strand
CTCTCTCAGCGTTCCTTTCTGACCCATTCGGCAGCGAAAGTCATAAGACAAGCAATTCCAGGAAAAGTGTGAAACGGTTTTCCGTCCGGAATTGCGTCAAAACAAAGAGATAGAGCGGTTCGGTGTTTCCGTGAAACGACGAGCCGTTCTAGTGCGTCGAAGCGAGCCGTCAGGCGAGAAACGTCTTCTCGAACGCCTGCTTGCCTGTCGGCGAGAAAATCACCGCACGGCTGTCCTTCTCGCGCCGCGCCCATTTCTCGGCGAGGATCTTGTCGAGAATGGCGGCGCCCAGCGTGCCGGCGAGGTGCGAACGCCGCACGCTCCAGTCGAGGCAGGCCCGGCACACCGGTCGCCGCGCCTTGCCCTCGACATCGATGCCGATCGCGGCGAAATGCGAGGCGGCCGACGGCCCAAGCTGAATCTCCTCATCATCTCGCAGGAGCACTTGTCGAGCGACGAGACGGTCCAGCATCGCCACCGCCTGCTCGCCGGCGAGGTGGTCGTAGCAGACCCGCGCCACGCGCATGGCCGCGTCGCGTGGGCCAGGCCGCACTCGTTGCGGCCCGGCCGCAGCGGCAACACCGGTGATCGCCTCGATCATGCCGGCTACCTGCGGGCCAGCGAGGCCGTAGTAGCGATGCCGTCCCTGGCTTGCCAGCGTCAGCAGCCCGCCTTCCATCAGCTTCGACAGATGGGAGCTCGCTGTCGGAAGCGACACGCCGGCCTCGAGTGCCAGTTCACTCGCCGTCAGTGCCGTGCCGCCCATCAGTGCGGACAGCATGTTTGCCCGCGCTGGATCGCCCACCAGGCTGGCAATGCGGGCTATGTCAGGTCCTTCGCGCATAGTTCGTTCCTCATCGAAGCATCCTCGTCAGATAAAGCATTAGTCTCGATGCAAATCAAGGAGACAACTATGCCTGCAAGGATCGCTTTCGGCGCCGCGCCTGCTCGCCGGCCGTTCCCGTTCATTGTCTTGCGCCGCTTGTGGCGGCGGCTCCTGAAGCGGTGGTTCGACCGTCATTTGCAGCGTCTCGACCTCGCCGAGATCGACGATCATCTGCTGCGTGACCTTGGCCTGACACCTGAAGACGTCCGCCGCGAATGCGCGAAATCGTTCTGGCAGGCATGATCGGCGAGGGATTTGCCTAGCATATCGATCTTCGGAACGTTTCGATCCGGCTCGAACTGTGACCGCCAGAAAACATCCACCGCCACGGAGGCGAAAATGACCATTACCTGCTTCATCCGCTACGAGATCGATCCGTTCGGCAAGGCGGCGTTCGAGGAATATGCACGCAATTGGGGGCAGGCGATCCCGCGTTGCGGCGCCGATCTGATCGGCTATTTCGCGCCGCACGAAGGCTCGGCCACCAGGGCTTATGCCGCCTACAACATCGACAGTCTTGCGGCCTACGAAGCCTACCGCGCCCGGCTCGCCGCCGATCCCGCCGGTAAGGCGAATTACGAGTTCGCCCGGCGGGAAAAATTCATCCTGAAGGAGGACCGCACCTTCCTCAAGCTGGCCTCCGGGCCACATGCTCCTTTGGTGAAACCATGATCGCCGTCATCTTCGAGGTCGAGCCGGCGGCGGGCATGCGCGATGCCTATCTCGGCATCGCCGCCGATCTGCGCCCACTGCTCGACGGCATCGACGGCTTCCTGTCGATCGAGCGCTTCCAGAGCCTTGCCGATCCGAACCGCATCCTGTCGCTGTCCTTCTGGCGCGACGAGGATGCGGTGAAGGCCTGGCGCAACACGCAGGAACATCGGCAGGCGCAGAAGGCCGGGCGCGGCGGTATCTTGGCGGACTATCGTTTGCGTTTCGCTCATGTCGTGCGCGATTACGGCCTGACCGAACGCGCCGAGGCGCCTCAGGACAGCCAGGCGGTGAATGGTTAAGCATTCCCGATCAGCACCCCTGCCGCAAACACCAGCGCGCCACCCAGCACCACCTGGAAGGCGGCGCGCCAGAATGGGGTCTGCATGTAGCGGTTCTGCACGAAGGCGATCGCCCACAGCTCGAAGAAAACCACCACGGCGGCGACAATGGTCGCCGTCCAAAAAAGCGGGATGAGATAGGGCAGCGCATGGCCGAGCCCGCCCAGCGTCGTCATGACGCCGACGGTCAGCCCGCGTTTTGCCGGCGAGCCGCGGCCAGATAATTTGCCGTCGTCGGAAGCCACCTCGGTGAAACCCATCGAGATGCCAGCGCCGATCGAGGCGGCAAGCCCGACCAGAAAGGTCTGGAACGTATCATGCGTGGCAAAGGCGGCGGCAAAGATCGGCGCCAGCGTCGACACCGAGCCATCCATCAGCCCGGCCAGCCCCGGTTGCACATAGGTCAGGATGAACTGGCGCTGCTCGGCCGCCGCCTCTTCGTCCTTGACCGCGCCCGGCACATGCTTTTGCTCCAGCCGCTGCGCCAGTGTCTCGTGGCCCTGTTCTGCGATCGCCAGGTCGTCGAGCAGCTTTCGCGTCGACGCATCGCCTGTGCGTTTGGCCGCCTCGATATAGAACAGGTAGGCTTGGCGCTCCATGGCCTCGGCCTGGCTGCGCACATGATCGATGCCGAGCGGCCTCACCAGCCAGTCCGGCTTGCGCTCGTAATAGCCCTTCACATGTTCGCGCCGGATCAGCGGTATGCGCTCGCCGAAGCGCTTGCGGTAAAGCTCGATCAGCGAATCGCGATGGCCGTCCTCCTCCTCCGCCATCTCCTCGAACACCTTGGCCGATTGCGGAAAGCTCTCCGCCAGCCCGTCGGCATAGGCGCGATAGATGCGCCCGTCATCCTCCTCAGAGGAGATGGCGAGCGCCAGGATCTCCTGTTCCGAGAGCGATTCAAAGGGACGGCGGCCGAAGCCGAAAACGCGGGAAAGCATGAGAAATTCACCCTAGTTTAGAACGGTTCTAAACTAGAGCTTCGCACATCCTCGGTCAATCGTGCCCGCTCCACTCATGCTCAAAGGTACAGGCTTCAAAATCCCGAACACATTGCCGTTGCTATCGGCAAACGTTCACCTATATAACCGAATCTCAACCAAGAGAAAGGAACCCGCAGATGCTGGAAAAACAGCAGCCGTTTGACCCCAAGCCGGTTCTCGACCTGATCGCTAACATCGAGGCGGACTTGCAGCGCCTGAAAGGGCTGGTCGAGCAGCAGGTCGAAAAATTTGATCCCGCCAATCCGCATAACAAGGCTCCCGACGGCAAGTTGACCGAGGAGGGCGTCGAGTGCTGCTATCGCCTGTTCGACGAAGGCAAGTCGCGCTATTCGGTCGCTCAGCAGATGAAGATCTCCTTCGCCGCTGCCACCCATCGCTTCAACACCTGGCGCAAGATCGGCGGCCCCAAACGGCAAAAGACGCTGTTGGGGTGAGGGGCGGCCGGCAATGCCGGTAAATCGGCAGCGATTTGTCGAAATGACGAATGCATGGCGGAGGGCGGAGGAGAGGTGGGTGACAGTCACGCCCACTCCTGCCTCCAAGTCGAATTGTAACGGTCACATTTTTTCATTGGTGCGCGGCTTCCCTTTCCGTGCACCATAGGCCGTCTCATCTCTTGCAGGACCCAGCCATGATCACCCCTCCCGGCATCGCCGATATTCACAGTGCAGCAGCGCGATTGTCCGGACTGATCGTCGAAACGCCGCTGATCGAATCGCCGGAGTTGAACAATCGCTTCGGCGCCAGGATCCTGTTCAAGCCGGAGACGTTGCAGCGCACCGGCTCGTTCAAGTTCCGCGGTGCATACAACAAGCTCTCCTCGCTCTCGGCGGAAGAACGCGCCCGCGGCGTCGTCGCCTTCTCGTCGGGTAATCACGCGCAAGGCGTTGCCGCCGCAGCGGCGATGTTCGGCGTCAAGGCCGTCATCGCCATGCCCGCCGATGCGCCGGCGATGAAAGTCGGCAATGTCAGGAAGATGGGCGCGGAAGTGATCACCTTCGACCGGGTCCGCGACGATCGCACTGCCGTCGTCCGTTCTTACGTGGAAAAGGGCATGGTCCTGGTGCCGCCCTACGACGATCCGGCCATCATCGCCGGCCAGGGCACGATCGGCCTCGAATTGATGCGCCAAGCAAGAGCGCTTGGCGTCAGCCTCGATGCGGTAGTGGTTCCCTGCGGCGGCGGCGGGTTGAGCAGCGGCATTTCGATCGCGGTCAAGGATGCCCCGCCGGGCACCGCCGTCTGGGCCGTGGAACCTGAGCATTTCGACGACACACGCCGCTCGCTGATCAAAGGCGCCAGGGTGTCGAACGCGCCCGGCCACACCTCGATCTGCGATGCCCTTCTCGTCGCCGAGCCGGGCGCCATCACTTTCGAGATTAACCGCAAGAATCTCGCGGGCGCCATCGCCGTTTCCGACAAGGCGGTGGCACAGGCGATGCGCGATGCGATGGCTTGTCTGAAGCTGGTGGTCGAACCCGGCGGTTGCGTCGGCTTGGCCGCGCTGTCGTCAGGCGAGATCGACCTTGCCGGGAAATGCATTGCCGTGGTGCTCTCCGGCGGCAATGTCGATCTCAGCACCTATGCCGAGATCATTGCTGCCAGCTAAGATAGCAACCAATTCCAGGTCATGTGCCGGTTCGAGGCGCTCGAGCCTCCGTTGCGCCCAGCCGAACCGGTACCCTTCAAAGACTGAGATCAATGAAACTGTTCTTCAGCCGCAATCCCAATCCTCGCCTCGCGGTCGCGGTGGCACGGTATCTCAACGTCAAGGTCGAGTTTGAATTCGCCTCTCCCTTCGCTCCGGGCCAGGCCGAGCGATTTCGGCCGCTCAATCCAAATCTTTCATTGCCCATCCTCGTAGGCCTGGGAAAAAGCCTCTGGGAGGCCGACGCCATAGCCTGCCGCCTTTCACGCGACACGCATTCGCATTTCTGGCGCACCGGCGACGACGAGCCCGAGATGATCCGATGGCTGAGTTGGGGGAAAGAGAA
This sequence comes from Mesorhizobium sp. M0664, assembly GCF_040320565.1. Lineage (NCBI taxonomy): Bacteria > Pseudomonadati > Pseudomonadota > Alphaproteobacteria > Hyphomicrobiales > Phyllobacteriaceae > Mesorhizobium > Mesorhizobium sp. M0664. The sequence goes on along the minus strand of NZ_JAMYPW010000048.1, from coordinate 43,878 downwards.
CTTCGCAAGAGCCTGCGACGTCGTGCATTTCGAACGCGGGACCAAACAGCGCTATGGGCTCGGCCCGATCGATCAGGCGCGGGTTGAGGAGGGCCTGAGCGACTTCCGCACGGCCGCTGCCATACTTGATGCCGAGCTTTCTGAGCGAGAATGGCTGGTCGGCGCTTCGGTTTCCTATGCCGACTTTCGAATGGCGACGTTTCTGCCCTTCAACGATGTCGCCCGATTGCCGCTCGATGACTATCCCTCTGTCAGTCGCTGGTATCTTAAACTCGAAGAAATCGACCCCTGGCGCGATCCCTTCGAAGGGCTCAATGCGCCTGAATTGACACCGGTCCCGGGCCAGGCCAAGTCCGTGTAAATCTCGATCATTTGCACAAGCGGATCGAGTTCGACCCTAATCCAGCGTCCGGCGGAACCGCACCAGCGCAATACCGGCGAACAGCGCCACGAACACCACCAGCCAGCCGATTTCCGTTGCCACCGCCGGCAGCTCGGCGCCCTTCAGCATCACCGCGCGGATGATGCGCAGGAAATGCGTCAGCGGCAGCACCTCGCCGAAAATCTGCGCCCAGTCCGGCATGCCGCGATAGGGAAACATGAAGCCGGACAGCATGATCGACGGCAAGAAGAAGAAGAAAGTGAGCTGCAGGGCCTGCATTTGCGTGCGGGCGATCGTCGAGATCGTGTAGCCGAGCAGCACCAGCGCCAAGACGAAGATAAGGACCGCCGTCAACAGCAGCGACATCGACCCGGTGAAGGGGATGGCAAACAGAAGCTTCGAGGCTGCCAGCACCACCAGTACCTGCACGGCGCCGACCGCCAGATAGGGCAGCACCTTGCCCAGCATTATCTCGAGCGGGCTGGACGGCATCGCCAGAAGGTTCTCCATCGTGCCGCGCTCGGTCTCGCGCGTCAGCGCGATCGAGGTCATCATCACCATCGTCATCTGCAGGATGACGCCGAGCAGGCCGGGCACGATGTTGTATTGTGAGACGGCTTCCGGATTGTAGCGCCGGTGCACCACCACCTGGAGCTGGCCCCGGGCAGCTTCGGCCGCCGTCTCCTGCATACCGCGTGCCCTGAGCAGCGCCTGATTGGCGACGGTGCCGAGCGTCGAGATGGCGCCGCTGGCGACGGCCGGGTCGGTCGCATCCGCCTCGATCAGAATCTGCGGGCTGTCGCCGCGCTCGACCCGTCGGGCAAAATCGGCGGGAATGGTGACGACGAAGGCGACGTCGCCGCGCGCCATCAGGAATTCGGCTTCGGCGGCACTTTGCGCAACATGGTCGAAGCGGTAATAGCCGGTGGTCTGCAGCGCCGAAACCATGGCCCGCGTGTAAGGATCGCTGCTCATCGTCACCAGCGCTGCCGGCAGGCTCTTCGGATCGTTGTTGATGGCATAGCCGAACAGCACCAGCTGCATCAGCGGTACGCCGAGCATCATGGCGAAGGTGATGCGGTCGCGCCGCATCTGGATGAACTCCTTGATCAGCAGCGCGCCTAGCCTGGCGAACGAAAAGATGCTGTCTATCCCATTTTTCATCCCATGTTGTCCTTCGAACCGGACATGAACTGGATGAACACATCTTCCAGGCTGGTCTCGCCGGGCGTCACCGTAACGCCCTCGTGCTCTTTCTCGACATCGGCGAGCGCTGCCTGAAGTGCCGTCCTGTCGGAGCCGACGACATGCAGCGTCGCGCCGAACGGCGCCACCTGGTCGACGCCGGGGCGGCCATGAAGTGCGGCAGCGACCTGATCGAGCCGCGGCCCTTGCAGGACGAAGGTGGTCAGCCCGGCATTCCTCACCACGTCCTCGACCGTGCCGGTGGCCAGCATCTTGCCGTAGGAGATGTAGCTGATGCGGTGGCAGCGCTCGGCTTCGTCCATGTAGTGGGTGGAGACCAGCACGGTCAGGCCGCCGCTCGCCAGCCGGTGGATCTCGTCCCAGAATTCGCGTCGCGCTTTCGGGTCGACGCCCGCCGTCGGTTCATCGAGCAGCAGCAGTTTCGGCTTGTGCATGATGCAGGCGGCCAGCGCCAGCCGCTGCTTCCAGCCGCCGGACAGGGTGCCGGCCAACTGGTTCCTGCGCGATGTCAGGCCGAGCTCCTCAAGCGTCTTAGCAACGTGCTCGTCGAGCGGCTTCAGCCGGTAGAGCCGTGCCACGAATTCGAGATTCTCGCCGATCGTGAGATCTTCGTAGAACGAGAATCTCTGCGTCATGTAGCCGACTTCGCGTTTGATCCGCAGGCTGTCGGTGCGGATGTCGAAGCCCAGAACGGTGCCTTCGCCCTCATCCGGCGTCAGCAAGCCGCACATGATGCGGATGGTCGTCGTCTTGCCCGAGCCGTTCGGCCCGAGGAAGCCGACGATCTCGCCCTCGGCCACAGCCATAGTCACATGATCGACGACGGTCTTGTCGCCGAAGCGTTTGACCAGGCCGTGCACGTCGATGACGTTCATTTTCCGATGTCCGCCAGATCGACGTCGACGATCTGCCCGGGCTGCAATGCGCTGGCGTCGCCCTCCGGCCGCGCTTCGACCAGATAGACCAGCTTTTGCCGGGTCTCGAGCGAGTAGATCACCGGCGGCGTGAATTCCGGATCCGGCGACACGTAGCTGACGCGAGCCTTCACGCCCGATCCGCAGCCGTCGCAATGGACGTTGAGCAGCGTGCCGACGTCGACCGAGGAGAACGCGCTTTCCGGCACATAGACGCTGAGCTTCACCGCGCCATCCGGCAGCATGGAGATGACCGGCGCGGTCGGCCCGGCCGTGTCGCCAGGATAGCGGATGACATCGTTGACCCGGCCGGGCGAGGGCGCCGTCAGCACGCGCTTCGACAGCCGCCATTGCGCTTGCTCCAGCGCCGACTGCGCCTGCCTGACCTGATTGTCGGCGGCCTTGATCGTCTCCGGCCGTGCCGGCAGGCCGCCGACGGCGAGATTGGCCTCCGCCTGGCCGACCTGCGCGTTGGCCGTCTCCAGCGTCGCGGAAGCCGTGTCGTAGTCGGCCTGTGTGCCGGTGCCGCGTTTGAACAGATCGCTGGCGCGGATGTAACGGCGTTTGGCGTCGGCGGCTTGCGCCTTGGCCATGTCGAGCTGCGCCTTGAGCACCGCAATCTCTTCAGGCCGCTTGCCGACCTGCAGGTCGGCAAGTTGCGCCTGGGCCTGCGCAAGGGCCGCCTCGGCTTGTGCGATGGCGATCTTGGCGTCGGCGTTTTCCAGCGTCACCACCGGCGTGCCGGGCGCGACGCGGTCGCCGCGCTTGACCGCAATCGTCTCGACCTGCGCCACCTCGATCGGCGCGAGCAGGACGTAGTCGCCCTCGACGTAGCCGACGGCGAGCGGTGCTCCCGGCGCGCAGGCGCTGAAAAGCTGGGCGGCAAGCGGCAAAGAACAGAGCAGGCTCATGATCCACGATCCTTCCGGACAGCCAAATCGCGCCGAGCCAAAATCGCGCTGAGATTATCCGTCACCACCGCCGCGATCTTTCCGGCCTCGTCATTGCCGATCTCGCGCCAGCCCATGCGGCGCATAACCGCCTCGCGGCCGATGCGGAAATAGACGACCTGGCCAATCAGCGTGAACACGGTGAGTTTTGTGCGCTCGCTCTCGGCCGGCTCGCCCGTCGCCTGTTCCCAGATCAGGCAGAGCCGGTTATGCGCCGGTTCGAACACGCCGTCATAGATACGGTCGAGCGCCGCGGTAGGATGCGACAGCTCGCGCAGGACGAACTGTACAATCTCGCCGGCTTCCGGCCTTGCCGCGATGAAGGCGACCATCCGCTCCAGTGCGACGGCTAAATGTGCCCGCGCGGCCTCGGTGTCGACCAATGCCGCGACCGGCGCCTGCAGATTGCCGATCGCCTGGCCGGCAACGGTCTGGATGGTGTCGACGATGTAGTCGGCCGCCGCGTTGCGGAGCCCTTCCTTGCCGCCGAAATGATAGGCGATCGAGCCGATATTGGCCTTGGCCTCCGCCGCGATCTGGCGCGTCGAGGTGCCGTCGAAACCTTGCCGTCCGAACAGTTTCAACGCCGCGCGGACAAGTGCCGCCCGCGTCATATCGGCGGCGGTCTTGGGCGCCTCATGAGGAAGGCCGCTGGCGCTGGGCGATTTGATCATGGCCACAATTTAATCAATCGAATGATTAAAGTCAAGTGCGGTCAAGCGGCTTGCCAACTCTGGCCGTGCGCGCTTTAGTGCCTGGCCATGGGCAAGGAAATCGAGCGTAAATTCCTGGTCTCAGGTGAGGAATGGCGGGCAATGGTCGAGGCGGACATTCATATCCGTCAATTCTATCTTGTCGCCGAACCCAGCCGTACGGTTCGTGTTCGCATCAGCAACGATGCGGCCGCCAAGCTGACGCTCAAGTTCGGCAGCCAGGCACGCGAGCGCGATGAATTCGAATATCCGGTACCTTTGGCGGAGGCGCAGGAGATGCAGGCCTTTGCCATCGGACATGTCATCGAGAAGACACGCCACCATGTTAAACATCGCGGCTATCGCTACGAAGTCGATGTCTTCGGCGGGACGCTTGCGGGGTTGGTGATCGCCGAGCTCGAGACGCCGGATGATATACAGGACGAAATGCTGCCACATTGGCTCGGCCGTGAAGTCACCGGCGAGCCGAGATTTTACAACGCGTCGCTCGCCCTTGGGGGGATTCCGGAGATCGTCGCATGAGCTTTCGTATCGATCCGCGCATGTCGCTGACCGGAGAGGTCAGGCGCATCCTCGCCGAGGAGATCGGCAAGGTGATCGACCATCTGAACGCGGCGCGTGACAGGCCCGAACCGGGGCTGCACAAATGCCGCAAACGGCTGAAGAACGTCCGCGCCTTGCTGCGCCTTGTCCGTTCCGGAGACGAAACATTCTGCGTGACGGAGAATCAGTGCTACCGCCAGGTGGCGGCCCTGCTTGCCGGCCCGCGCGAGGCGACCGCGCTGGTCGAAACAATCGACCGGCTGGCGCCAAGCTTTCCCGAGCAAAGTGCCGGCGATGGCCTCGGTGCCGTGCGTGACAGGCTCGTCGCGCGCCAGCATGAACTGCATGGCGGAGGAGGCCTCGATGCTGCGATAGGCGCGGCGATTTCCGCTTGCGAGGAAGGTGTCGCCCGGATCGACAAGCTCGCTCTGCCCGACAAGCCGGAGCAGGCTGCCGACGTGCTCGCCGAAGGCGCGCGCACCACTTTGCGCCGTGCCAGGAAAGCGCTGGACAAGGCGGCTTCGCGCGGCGAAGCCGATGACTTTCACGACCTGCGCAAGGCGGCCAAGACGCATGGCATGCACCTGTCGCTGCTCGGCCGGCTGTGGCCGACGCCGATCAAAACGCGGCGCAGGGCCGTCGACGAATTGGGCGAGCGGCTCGGCGAGCTGCACGATGTGTTCGTCATGCGCGCGCTTCTCGATGCCGAGGACCAGCCACTCGGTCCTGCTGAAGAGACGCGGTTGCTTGCCAAGCTGCTGAAGCGTTCGGAAAAGAGCCTGAAAAAGACCTGCCTCGCCGAGGCGGCCGAGCTTTTCGGCGACAGCCCGAAGCGCTCGACGAGGAAGTTCGCCCGTAAGGCGCGCGAAGATCTCACAGTTGCGCACGAAGACGCCGGCACGCCTGGCGTGGGCTGATCATGGTCTAACTTGCCGCCCTGTGGTAATCGCCGTCTGGCATGACCGAGCCCGGCGACACGCTTCTGGACCGACTTGGCCGCTGGCTTGCCGGCCGGCTGCAGGAGGAATCGTCCGGCTACGAGCCTTACACGCCGTCGGACGCCGAAACGTTGCGCCGCACGCTCGAGCCCGGCGACATCCTGCTCATCGAAGGCAACCAGAAGATCTCGGCGGCGATCAAATACCTCACCCAGTCGACCTGGTCGCATGCCGCCTTCTATATCGGCGATGCATTACCGGAGCCGGAGGACGGATCGGAGCGGCGGCGCCTGATCGAGGTCACGCTCGGCGATGGCTGCATCGCCGTGCCGCTGTCGCGCTATCGCAGCTACAACACCCGCATCTGCCGGGCGAGTGGCCTGGCTCCGGACGATCGCGAAGCGGTCGTCGCGTTCATGATCGGCAGGCTCGGTCTCAGATACGATCTCAGGAACATATTCGACATGCTGCGCTACTTCTTGCCGACGCCGCCGGTGCCGGTGCGCTGGCGCCGCCGCATGCTGGCTTTCGGTTCCGGCGACCCGACGCGCGCCATCTGCTCGTCGCTGATCGCCGAGGCGTATGGCCTGATCCGCTACCCGATCCTGCCGGAGATTACCCGGGCGCCTGGCCGTGCCTCGGCCCAGTCGAGCTTTTCGCGCAGGGAAATCCTGCACATCCGCCATCACTCGCTCTACACGCCGCGCGATTTCGACCTGTCGCCCTATTTCCGTATTGTCAAGCCAACGCTGGAATACGGCTTCGACTACCGGCAGATGGTCTGGGATGACAAGGTGGCGAACAAGACCGCCGAATAGCCGCTCGATCTTGTGTTTGAGCAGGGGACCCTCTGAGAACCGGTTTGCGGCCGATACTCAGGGGTAAGAAGCTCAGTCAGACTGGCTGCCGCCAACAGCCCGGACTCGGTCGTTCTGCATTTTGACCTAGGCCGGCAGACGTCGTCCGTTTGCGGCAGCCGCAACTCGATCGTCGGTCCGTGCGCCTGCGTCGCGCGGATGCGGCCCGATCGGCATGATCACTGGGAACGGCGTTGCGCCGAACGCAAACGTCCATTTGTAGCCGACCAGTCGGTCTTCAGGCGTCGTGTGCTGGTCGTGATGAGCAAGCAATTTGGCGCGCTCCGCCAATTCCTCCGCCTCGCGCCTGACCATTTCCGCCGTTTCCGGCCGCATCCGCCTGGAGAAGCTGACGAACGTCGACTCGCGCTCAAGATGGGTGATGGCCCAGCCGATGAAATTCTTGTTGGTCGTCTCGAACAGCGGCCGCAATGGCCCCTCGAAATTCCACTGGATCGGCGCCTCGATCAGCAGCCTTGCCGACAGGCCGCGACCGAGCGCGACCAGGCCGAGTTCCTCGAGCTCGCGCAGATAGAGGAACATCGAAGCCTCGCTCAGCCCTTGTGAGCGCATGATGCCTTCGGGCGTGAATTTCTCGGAAAGCATGACAAAGACGAACAGCAGTGCCGGCCGCCCGGCGAGCTTGCGCTCGATCTCCGGCGCGATCTGGTTGGCGGGTCCTGGTCCCCTGTTCATTGAGCCGAGCACGTTTTCCAACTCTACGCCGGCGGCAGTGCAGATCTCCATCAGCCGGTCGAGCTTGCAGTTGCGCTCGTGGAAGATGCGCTTCACCGTCGGCTCGGAAACACCCATCCGCTCGGCAAGGACGCGATAGGTGATGCCCTTTGCCTTAAGCGTCCGCTTCAGCGCTTCGAAGATCAGGCCGTTCATGGGATGCACCTCTTTTGCACGATTTGGTATCAGCCTTCGGTACTAGTCCTGATAGCTCTTCCCGAAAAGTATCGAAAGGCCTAGCTCTCCGCCAGTCCATTACAGGAGACTAGCCATGAAGAGCCTCTTCACCTCGATGCTTCTCGCCCTGGTCGGCATCGCCGCCGCGCCGGCAGTTCAGGCCGCTGAACTCTGGCGCACCGGCGGCCTCGAGCAGCCTGAATCGGCGCTGTTCGACGCCGCCGGCCAGCGCGTTATCGTCTCGAACATCGTCGGCAATCCCGGCGAAGCCGACGGCAACGGCTATCTGTCGATCCTGTCGATGGACGGCAAGCTAGTCACGCAACACTGGACCGACGGCATGGACGCGCCCAAGGGCATGGCGATTGTCGGCGGCAAACTCTACGTCGCCGACCTCACCCATGTGCGCGTCGTCGACCTCGCAAGCGGCAAGCTAACATCGACGATCGACGTGCCGAACGCGGTCTTTCTCAACGACATGACCGCTGATGCATCCGGCAATGTCTACGTCACGGATATGCTTGCCGATACGATCTATCGCATCGACCGCGACCGGCCCGAACTGTTCGTCAGGGATGCGGCGCTTGCTTCGCCGAATGGCATCTTCGCCGATGGCGGCCGGCTGATCGTCGCTTCCTGGGGCAAGGGCATCAAGCCCGACTTCAGCACCGCGGAGCCGGGCGGCCTGCTCTCGGTCGATCTTGCTACCAAGGCCGTTTCGCCACTGGCTGGCGCGGAAAAGTTTGCCAACCTCGATGGCGTCGTTGCCATCGGCGGCAGCATCTACGCCACCGCGTATATGACCGGCACGCTCTACCGCTACAAAGCCGGCGGCACGCCGCAAGCGGTTGCGACGTTCAAGCCGGGCAGCGCCGACATCGGCACCGACGGCAGGTCGACAATCTTCGTGCCGCTGATGAACGAGGGCGAGGTCTCAGCGTTGGGCCTCGACTAAGCCGGCGTTGCCAGCTCAAGCGGCGGGCGCGGCTCTCCTCAGCTGCGCCCGCGCATCCGTGATCGAGGCGCGTAAGTCACCAGCGGCCGCTTGACGCCGTGGTTGATCAGCATGCGGCGTATCCTGCGCTGAAGCGCCTGATATAATGAAGCGAACGCCGGCGCGGCTCGCCTTGTGGGCCGCGCCCTCGATGACATTGGCTGCCGTCGAATCGAAGAACGGCACCGCCGAACAGTCGAGGATGAAGTTCCTGCGCTGGCGCGGGCGGCGACGTCTTCCTGCACCAAGGATTGATGATCTGCCTCCAAACATGCAGCACTCTTTGCCAGCCGATGCGCTGTCATGCTACAAACCTCGGCATCGTTTGGCGGGACATCCGCTGCGATCCCGATTTCACAGGAACGACTTCAAAAGGATGAGCGGGTGAAGATATTCAAAGCGTTGGCAACCTCGACAGCCTTGCTGTCGATGGTTTTCCTGCTGGCAGGCTGCGGTCATGGCCTGATCAACAGGCTGATTTGAGTCAGGTGCCGTCGGCCCGCCCAAGCCATCGCTGCAGGAACCGTGCCGCAAGCCAGCACAGCATCGCCCAGGCAAAGCCGGCGCACCAGCCGGCCAATACGTCGGACGGCCAGTGGACGCCGAGATAGATGCGGCTGATGCCGACCACCACTGTCGTCAGCACCGCCAGCCCGAGTACATAGATCTTCGTTGTGCGCCCGGGCAAAACCCGCGCCGCCATGCTGCCCAGCGTCAAATACGTCACCGCCGACAGCATGGCGTGGCCGCTCGGAAACGAAAGCGATGCCACATCGGCGAGATGCGAGACCAGATCGGGGCGCGGCCGGTCGATGTCGAATTTCAGCACGCTTGACAGGAGCTGGCCGCCCGCTACCGCGACGAACATGAGAAGCGCCGCGCCTGGCCTGCGGATAAGGAGCAGATAGACGATCATTGCTGCCGTGATCAGCAGCAGTACGCTGGCGCTGCCGAGGCTGGTGATGTCGCGCATCGCCCCTTCCAGCCACGCCGGTCCGATCGGATTGTCGGGCTGGCCGGCCTTGCGGAAGGCAAGCAGGATTTCGGTGTCGAAGGCATGCGGCGTGGTCGCCCGCGCCAGCTCCATCAGCTCCTCGAACCCCCACAGCCCGCCGGCAATGACCAGCCCGGCCAGCAGAACCGGGAACTCCAGCCAGTTGGGCAGTCTGCTTGCAATCTTCTTCATCGGCCCGATCGCAGTTACAGCCTTTGCAGATAGGGCCCGAGCGTGATCAGCGCCACAGCTGCGATGGCAAGCACGATGCCGGTTGCCTGCAAGGCATTGACGCGTTCGCCGAAGAAGACCAGCGCCACCACATTCACCGACACCAGCTGGATCACCGCCGACAGGCTGAACGACACCGACATGCCGAATTCACGGATCAGCCTCAGCATGATCAGATTGCCCAGCGAGTAGAGCGCCAACGTCAGCACGATCTTGCCGAGGCTCGGCGCCAGCCCCCACTGTTTTGCGGCCATCGCCGCCAGCAGGAAGATCACCGTCGAGACGCAGAGCTGCCCAAGTCCCCAGAAACTCACTTTTGTTCCTCCCGATGCGGTCCCTACCGCCTGCCGCAGCTCTTGTTTCCGAAGCGCCGGTCGCGGTCAAGCGGGGCCGATGTTGGATACGAAATCGCAGGTGGCAATTTAGCCGGCATGTCATCAAACTGTGACCTGCCGGTAATACCGGATTGGCCAGGCAACACGCTCCAGCAATCCATCCAGCCAGAGGCAGGCCCTATGACCGAACATCGCACCCCTGACGCCCATTTCCGCACCAGCCTGCTCGAGGAAAACGATGGGCCAGGAGCCAATCCCACCGACAACCGCACCATGGGTGAGATCATCGCCGCGCGGTTCTCACGCCGCGGCTTCCTCAAGGGTTCGCTTGCCGTCTCGGCCATAGCCGCTACCGTCAGCCCGCTGGCGCTGATCACCGCCGACAACGCCCGCGCCGCCGAAGGCTCCGCCTTCGCTTTCGACGAGCTCGAGGCCGGCATCGACGACAAGCATCACGTCGCACCTGGCTATGACGCCGACGTGCTGCTGCGCTGGGGCGATCCGCTGTTCGCCGATTCGCCGGGATTCGATCCGACAAAACAGTCGGCGGAAGCCCAGGCCAGACAATTCGGCTACAACAACGACTATGTCGGTTATATCCCGATCGACGGCTCGGCCGAGCACGGCCTGCTGGTCGTCAATCACGAATACACCAATCCGCACCTGATGTTTCCGGGCCTCGTCACCATCGTCGATGGCAAAGCCAAGCAGGCGCCCCTCAGCAAGGAGCAAGTCGATGTCGAGATGGCCGCGCATGGCGGCACTATCGTCGAGATACGCAAGGTATCAGGCAAATGGCAGGTCGTTCGCGACGGCAAGCTCAACCGCCGCATCACCTCCAACACCGAGATCGCGCTCTCCGGCCCGGTCGCCGGCCACGACCGCGTCAAGACCAGCGCCGATCCGACCGGCACGAAGGTCATCGGCACCATCAACAATTGCGCCGGCGGCGTCACGCCGTGGGGCACCTATGTCATGGCCGAGGAGAACATCCACGGCTATTTCTCGGGCGAGCTGCCGCAGGGCCACAAGGAGGCGGCCAATTACAAGCGCCTCGGCATTCCCGAAGGTGCCTATGAATGGGCAGCGCATTACGACCGTTTCGACATCGGCAAGGAGCCGAACGAGCCGAACCGCTTCGGCTGGATCGTCGAGGTCGACGTCCAGGATGCGACTTCGGCGCCGAGGAAGCGCACCGCGATGGGCCGCTTCAAGCATGAGGGCGCCGAATCGATCGTCGCCCAGGATGGCCGTGTCGTCTTCTATCTCGGCGACGACGAGCGCTTCGACTATGTCTATAAGTTCGTCACCACAGGCAAGTTCGATCCGGACAACCGCGCCGCCAACATGGATTTGCTCGACGACGGCACCTTGCATGTCGCCAAGTTTGCCGACGACGGTTCGGTCGAATGGCTGCCGATCGTCTTCGGCCAAGGGCCGCTGACGGCGGAGAACGGCTTTGCCGGCGAGGCCGATGTGCTGATCGAGACGCGCCGCGCCGCCGACCTGCTCGGCGCCACCAAGATGGACCGCCCGGAAGACATCCAGCCCAATGCCGCCAACGGCAAGGTCTATGTCATGCTGACCAACAATTCGAAGCGCAAGGCCGACCAGGTCGACGCCGCCAACCCGCGTGCCGAAAATGCCTTTGGCCACATCATCGAGATCGTCGAGGACGGCGGTGATTTCACCGCGACAAAGGGCAGGTGGGAAATCCTGCTGAAATGCGGCGATCCCGCTGTGGCCGACGTCGGCGCCACCTTCTCGACCGCAACCACCGCCAATGGCTGGTTCGGCATGCCGGACAATTGCACGGTAGATTCGGCTGGCCGCCTCTGGGTCGCCACCGACGGCCAAGGCCCGAAAGCCACCGGCCGCACCGATGGTCTGTGGGCTGTCGATACGGAGGGGACGGCACGGGCGACATCAAAGCTGTTCTTCCGCGTGCCGATCGGCGCCGAAATGTGCGGTCCCCTGTTTGCGCCGGACGACCAGACCGCCTTCGTTGCGGTCCAGCATCCGGGCGACGGCGGCGAGGACTGGGAGGCTTTCGGCCGTCCGTCCTACTATGAGGATTTGTCGACGCGCTGGCCCGACTTCAAGCCGGACATGCCGGTGCGCCCGGCGGTCGTTGCCATCACCAGGCAAGGCGGCGGCAAGATCGCGGTCTGACACGCAGCCAGCTCTTGCAGTCTCAAGGAAGGATTTCGGCGGTACGAAATCCTTCCTTCCGATACGGGATGCATCCATGCTGCGCATCATGCGCCGACTAATCATTCGGTGCGCTGAACCACGGCCACATTCATTGTGCTTCGCAACCTGAAGCCGATGGACTCGTATAACGCTATGGCCGCGGCGTTGCTGGCATAGGCGTGGAGATAGGGAACTTCGCCGCGCGCCACTATCCGGTTTGCCACTAATAGGGACAGCAGCTTTCCTAGGCCACCGCCGCGAAATTCCGGATGTGAGCACACCCCGCTGAGTTCGGTATAGCCAGGTTGCTTCATGCGCTCGCCGGCCATTGCCGCGAGCCTGCCCTCGATTTTCACACCCCAAAAATCGCCCAGGCTCAAGGCTTCGAGCGTGAATGGGCCAGGCTTGGTGAGCAATGCCAGGGCGAGCATCTCAGCAGCATCGTCTCGGGTCAGACGATGCACGCGCGGGTCGGAGACGATCTGCAATGGCTGCTCGGCGATCATCTGAACCCCGGCTGCGGTCGAAGTCGCGGAAAGCCCCGTGGGCAGAGCAATCGCGTCCGCTTGAAGCAGGATCATACTCTCGCCCGGGGAGACAAGGTTTTCGAGCGCCCGCAGGCTTTCCGGGTCGTCCGCGCCAGTGGCGGCGAAAGGGACGATCGACGGCCGATATCGCATGGCGAGGTTGTCACCCTCCGCGAAGGCCCGATGTCGCGTCTGAAGCGCGCTCCAGATAGGGCGGTCGAGCAGATGTCTCATTGCGCGGCACCCTCAGGCTTATTTACACGACGGTCGAGAGGAGCAGCGGCGAGGCCGTCCTCGATGGCAGCCAGCTGCTCAAGAAGCGGCCCCGAAAAACCTGCGCACAAATCCGCGACCACGTTCTCGATGCAAGGCCAGACGTCGCGCTTTGCGACATCGACCAGCCGCCGGCCGTCCCGAGTAAGCGAGACGATCCTGCGCCGCTGGTCATCGGTCGACGGACTGACTTCGAGCAGTCCCAATTCGGCCAGAAGCGAGACGCTTCGCGTTACGCCTGGCTGCGCGATGCCAAGGGATTGCGCCAGTTCCCCGACCGACAGCGGACCCAGCCTGTCGAGCGCGGCCAGCAGCGGGTATTGGCTCGCCTGAACCGGGACATCCAGCCTGTCGAGCAGGCGCTGCGCCTCCGCTTGCAGTTGCTCGCCTATACGCTTCAGCCTGCTGCCCAGGCACAGAAAGCCAAGCGATCGTATGACGTCTTCCATAGGCCAATTCATCCCCATGAACACCGATAACATGATATATAACAATGCATGAAAAGCAAGATCGAGGCATTCAAGCGCGGGTTCCAGGCATCGGGCGCAGGCCTATCGCCTTCGGCCAGGAAAGGTCGATCGGTCAGGCTGCTTCGCCTGGACGAGGCCCGTTCGATCAGTTGCGCAGCCGGTAGCCGGTCCTGAAGATCCAGGCGACGATCGTTATGCAGATGAGCAGGAAGACCACCGTCATGCCGAGGCTGACGCCGACCGAAACGTCGGACTTGCCGTAGAAGCTCCAGCGGAACCCACTGACCAGGTAGACCACCGGGTTGAACAGCGTCACCGTGCGCCAGATGCCGGGCAGCATGTTGATCGAATAGAAGCTGCCGCCGAGGAAGGTCAGCGGCGTGATGATCAGCAGCGGCACCAGCTGCAGCTGCTCGAAGCTCTTCGCCCAGATGCCGATGATAAAGCCGAACAGGCTGAAGGTCACCGCCGTCAGCACCAGGAAGGCGAGCATCCAGAACGGATGCTGGATCGTCAGCGGCACGAACAGCGAGGCCGTCGCCAGGATGATCAGGCCAAGCACGATCGACTTTGTCGCCGCGCCCCCGACATAGGCGATGACGATCTCCAGATAGGACACCGGCGCGGACAGTAATTCGTAGATCGAGCCGACGAATTTCGGAAAATAGATGGCGAAAGAGGCGTTGGAGATCGATTGCGTCAGCAGCGACAGCATGATCAGCCCCGGTACGATGAAGGCGCCGTAGCTGATGCCGTCGATCTCGGTGATGCGCGAGCCGATGGCCGAACCGAAGACGACGAAATAGAGCGACGTCGAAATCACCGGCGAAACGATGCTCTGCAGCACAGTGCGAAGGGCGCGCGCCATCTCCACCCGATAGATCGCCCATACCGCATGAAGATTCATGGCCGCGCGCAGGTTCATGCCGGTTTCCTCACCAGGTTGACGAAGATCTCCTCGAGCGAGCTGTTTTCCGTATCGATGTCGCGGAACTGGATGCCGGCCGCCTCGAGCTCGCGGATCAGCGAGGCGACGCCCGGCCGTTCGCTCTGGTTGTCATAAGTATAGGTCAGCTGTCCGCCATCCGGCGAAAGCTCCAGCGCGTAGTGCGAAAAAGCATCGGGAACGGTGGCCAGGGGACTGCGCAGTTCCAGCACAAGCCGTTTGCGGCCAAGCTTGCGCATCAGCTCGGCCTTGTCCTCCACCAGCACGATCTCACCGCGGTTGATGACGCCGACGCGGTCGGCCATCGCCTCGGCTTCTTCGATGTAATGCGTGGTCAGGATGATGGTGACGCCGTCTTCGCGCAGCCGGCGCACCATCGCCCACATGTCCTGGCGCAGCTCGACGTCGACGCCTGCCGTCGGTTCGTCGAGGAACAGGATGCGCGGTTCGTGCGACAGCGCCTTGGCAATCATCAGCCGGCGCTTCATGCCGCCGGACAGCGTGATCGCCTTGGCGTCCTTCTTGTCCCAGAGCGACAGGTCGCGCAGCACCTTTTCGACGAACGCCTTGTCCGCCGGCTTGCCGAACAGGCCGCGGCTGTAGTTGACCGTCGCCCACACGCTCTCGAAGGCGTCGATGGTCAGTTCCTGCGGCACCAGCCCGATCAGACTGCGCGCGGCGCGGTAGTCGCGGTTGATGTCATGGCCGTCGACGGTGACGGAACCCGACGAGCGGTTGACGATGCCGCAGACGATCGAGATCAGCGTTGTCTTGCCGGCGCCATTCGGCCCGAGCAGCGCAAAGATCTCGCCGCGCACGATGTCGAGATTGATCTCCTTCAGCGCCTTGAAGCCGGTGGCGTAGGTCTTGGTGACCCCGGAAATCGAGATGATCGGCTGCATGGCTGAAAACGACTGCTTGAAACAGAGTTGTTGATTTAATCCGCTGAATGTCGGTCCGCAAATCCGGATGTCAATGGCGCTCCCGACAGTTCTGGACATCGAGGTTCGCCGGAATAGGCAACACCTGCCCGGTCGTCCAGCCAAATTCCACGCAAAAGCAGATTAACCGCACTGCGGCGTTCCGCCTCGCGGCGGGACGCCGCTTTGACCGTCCGGTGCATCAAGCCTATCCTTCAACAAACAAGCAGCAGCCGGAGCCGCCATGGACCCGCTCATTCTGTCGCGCATACAGTTCGGCGCGAACATCTCGTTCCACATCCTGTTCCCGGCGATCACCATCGCGCTCGGCTGGGTGCTGCTGTTCTTCAAGCTCCGCTACAACGCGACAAACGATTCCGCCTGGATGCGCGCGTATTTCACCTGGGTTAAGGTATTCGCGCTGTCCTTCGCCATGGGCGTGGTTTCCGGCGTCACCATGAGTTTTCAGTTCGGCACCAACTGGCCGGGCTATATGGAGACGGTCGGCAACATTGCCGGCCCGCTGCTGGCCTACGAAATCCTGACCGCCTTCTTCCTCGAGGCGGCGTTCCTCGGCATCATGCTGTTCGGCTTCCGCCGCGTCTCGAACCGCGTCCATACGCTGGCGACGGTGCTGGTGGCCGGCGGCACCACCTTGTCCGCCTTCTGGATCATCGCGCTCAATTCGTGGATGCAGACACCGGCCGGTTTCGAGATGCGCAATCGTGTTGCGCACGCCACCGACTGGTGGGCCGTTGTCTTCAATCCGTCCATGCCCTACCGGCTCGTTCATATGCTGCTTGCTTCGGGGCTGACCGTCTCGTTCCTGATCGCCGGCCTGTCGGCGCTGCGCTATCTCTACGGCGATCGCTCGGAATCGATGTGGAAGGCCCTGCGCACCGGCGTCTTCACCGCCGCTATCCTGATTCCCATCCAGATCTTTGCCGGCGACCAGCACGGCCTCAACACGCTGGAACACCAGCCGCAGAAGATCGCCGCCATGGAAGCCAACTGGAACACCGGTCCCAACGTGCCGTTGGTGCTGTTTGCTCTTCCCGATGAAGCGGCCAAGCAGAACAGGTTCGAGCTCACCATTCCGGATGGCGCCAGCCTCATCCTCAGGCACAGCGCCGGCGGCATCGTGCCGGGTCTGAACGATTATGCCGGCAACCATCCGCCCGTATTTCCGGTGTTCTGGGGCTTTCGCATCATGGTCGGCACCGGCCTCCTGATGCTCGCCGTCTCCTGGTCGGCGGCCTTCTTCCTCAAGCGCCGCCACGGCCTGCCCAAGCCGCTGGCGCTTGTCATGGTGCCGATGGCGCTGTCCGGCTGGCTGGCGACGCTGGCCGGCTGGTACACCACCGAGATCGGCCGCCAGCCCTGGCTGGTCACCGGCGTGCTGCGTACCGCCGATGCTGTCGGGCCGGTCGCCGGCAGCCATGTCGCGCTGTCGCTCGCGGTCTATCTCATCCTCTACGTGCTGCTCTTGATCGCCTATCTCGGCGTGTTGGTGCATCTGGCATTGAAGGCGGCGAAGGATGGTGACACCTCGCCGCTACCGGGCGTCATGAACAGGCCGCTGTCGCAGCCGGTTGCGCAACCAGGAGAAACATCATGAGCGTCGACTGGCCGACCCTGCTGCCTCTGATCTTCGCCGGGCTGATGGGCCTCGCTATCCTGATCTACGTCATCCTCGACGGCTTCGATCTCGGCATCGGCATCCTGTTCGCCGCAGCCGAAGACACCGAACAGGATACGATGATCGCCGCCATCGGCCCGTTCTGGGACGCTAACGAGACCTGGCTGGTGCTGGCGGTCGGCCTGCTGCTGGTCGCCTTCCCATTGGCGCATGGCACCATTCTGACGGCGCTCTACATTCCGGTCTTCGTGCTGCTGGTCGGCTTGATCCTGCGCGGCGTCGCCTTCGATTTCCGCGCCAAGGTGCCGGCCGGCAGGAAGCACCGCTGGAACCGCATCTTTTTCCTCGGCTCGGTCGTCGCGTCGCTGGCGCAAGGTTATATGCTCGGCGTCTATGTGCTCGGCCTCGACGTCGGCCCCGGCGGCGTCGCTTTCGGCGCGCTGGTGGCGCTCTGCCTTGCCGCGGCCTACGCGGCGATGGGCGCGGCCTGGGTCATCTATAAGACCGAAGGCGATCTGCAGAAGAAGGCGGTGCTGTGGCTGCGGACGGCGCTGGTGCTGACCGCGCTCGGCATGGTCGCGGTATCGCTGGCCACGCCCTTTGCCAGCGCGCGCATCTTCGACAAATGGTTCGTCTGGCCGGCCATGCTCTATTTGTCGCCGCTGCCGATCCTGTCGGCAGTGCTGTTCCTGTGGCTGTGGCGCCAGACCTTCCATCTGCCGAAACCCGGCGACCGCCACGCGCTGCTCCCGTTCCTGACATTGGCCGCGATCTTCACGCTCGGCTTTGCCGGCCTCGCCTGGTCGTTCTACCCCTTCGTGGTGCCCGACCGGCTGACCATCTGGCAGGCTGCTTCGGCACCCGAAAGCCTGGCCGTCATCCTGGTCGGGACGGTCGTCGTGCTGCCGATCATCATCTTCTATTCGTTCTTTGCCTACCGGGTGTTCGCCGGCAAGGCGACGGATCTGACCTATGACTGACCGGCATCGCCGTCGCAGCCTGAAACAGAATATTCATCTTCAAGCGGAATAACCTTCTCTGGCCGGACCAGCAGAATCGCCGGCAAGAAGAAGGGCAACAGAATGAACCCCTTTTCTGCGGCAGGACAGGATCGGCTGCTGCTTTTGCTGATCCGGACGGTCGCGCTGATCGGCGCACTCGCGCTTGCCGGCCTGCTGCCGGCCATGCCGCAGGCGCATGCCCAGGACGCGGCCAACTGGACGGGCGTGTGGGACACGAAGTGGCGCGGCGGCGGCGCCCAGATCAAGTTCGAGCAGACGGGCACTGACGTAAACGGCGTGTACCCGCTTTATAACGGCCGTATCGAGGCTAAGGCCCGATCAGCTACGTTACGTCCTGGCCGAGCTGCGCAAGCTGCTGATTGCCCATCCGCGCGTCATCGATGAGCCGTGCCGCGTGCGCTTTGCCGGCTTCGGCGCCTATTCGCTCGATATCGACGTGTTCACTTATGTCAAAACCGCCGACGTGGCCGATTTTCAAGCCATACGCGAGGACATCCTGTTGTCCATGATCAACATCATGGATGATGCCGGCGCGCAGTTCGCCTTCCCTTCGTCACTGGAATACAGAGCCACCGACCTTCCGGTCGACGACGAAAAACGCATCGCCGCGGAGAAAAGGGTCAGCGCTTGGCGCGAGGCGCAAAACCTGCCTTTCCCCGACTTCAGCCAGATCGACAAATTCGCCCTCAACAACACACTTGCCTACCCGCCTGAGGGCTCGGCGCATTATCGCGAGACAGAACCCGACCCGGACTCGGCCGAGGCAAAGGCGACGCTGGAGAAGGTGCGCTGGAGCCTGCCCTGGAAAAAGGGGGACTAGTGCGAAGCGCGGAAACTGCTGATCTCCCCCCTTGAGGGCCCCTTGAGGGGGAGATGTCGCTGAAAGCGACAGAGGGGGTCGCCGCGCGTGGAGTGCCAACTTCGTCTTCCTCGATATGCCGGACCGCGTCGCGCCAACCGAACCGACCCCCTCTGGCCTGCCGGCCATCTCCCCCTCAAGAGGGGAGATCAGCAGGCCCCCCGCAAAAGCTCAGCTCTTGTTGGCGGCCAGCACCAGCACCGGCTTTTCACTGTAGAGGTTGGGGAACAGCCGCTTCAGATTCTCGACCTTGGGCAGATCATTGTAGACGATATAGGGATAGGTCGGGTTGAGCGTCAGAAAGTCCTGGTGATAGTCCTCGGCCGGATAGAAGGTCTTGCCGGTCTCCAGCGTCGTCACGATCGGCTTGGGAAACACCTTGGCCTTGTCGAGCTGGGCGATGTAGCTTTCGGCGATCTTTTTCTGTGCGTCGTTTTCGGCAAAGATCGTCGAACGGTACTGGGTGCCGCTGTCCGGGCCCTGGTAGTTCAGTTGCGTCGGGTTGTGCGCGACCGAGAAATATACCTGCAGCAGCTGGCCGTAGGTCACCTTGGACGGCTCGTAGGTGATCTCGACGGATTCGGCATGGCCCGTCCGGCTGGTGCCGACCATTTCATAGACGGCCGTGTCCTGGTCGCCGCCGGCATAGCCGGAAACGGCGCTGGTGACGCCCTTGATGTGCTGGAACACGCCTTGCACACCCCAGAAGCAGCCGCCGGCGAAGACCGCCTTTTCGGTGCCGGCGGTGGCCTTCTCGTCCATTGCCGGCGGCGGGATCACCACCGCGTCTTCGGCCGAGACTGCCGGCGTCTGCCAGAATACGGCCGCGGCGGCCGTGAGGATGAGCGCGGCAAGTGCTGCTTTTGCGAAAATCGACGATCGTTTCACGGCTCCGGTCATGTCTGATCTCCCATGATGCTGGTTTGGATTATACGACGGATAGGTCCGCCGGGCTCTCACATTGCTGTGCGCATCGCCTATTTGGTCGGAGCCATGGCATCGCAGGCCTTGGTCGCTTCGGCTTTCTTCATGGCGTCCGTCTCGGCGGCGGCCTTGTTCATGCAGTCGGCCTTCATCGGATCGCCCGCCCTCATCGCGGTCGTGGCCATCGCGTCAGCGGCCATGGCGCCGGCCGGCTTCATGGCATCCGTTGCCGGCTTCATGGCGTTTGTCGCCATCGCCGGCTTCATCGCATCTTCGGCCCGCGCCGCGCCTCCTGCGAACAGCGCCGTCGAGCAAAGTGCGAAGGCGAGTGCCGCCAGGGTCGGGCGATTGGTCAAACGATTGGTCATGATGATCTCCTAGGGTTCTGGCAGGGTTGATCGCATGCGGCGGCGCCGCTGCGCGTTGTGAAAATTTCGGCAGGGTTTCTAGTTCGTAGCGGCAGCAAGGATCGGCCCGCCGCCCGGCACCTGCACCAGCACCGCTGTGCTGAGGCCGCCCGTCGCCGCCGGCAGCGGCAGTGCGGTGGCGTCGCCGGTCCAACTGCCCAGCCTGGTCAGCGAATGCACGACGTTGGCGTGCGGCAGCGTGCGGCCGGTGTTTTCGCCGCGCGCCACCGGCACGTCGACGATGCCCTTGCCGTAACGCACCAGCCAGACGTCGGCCTTGCCGCCGGGCACCGGACCGGCGCCGATGCTGACCTTTCCGCCGGCGAGCGACAGCGAAGGTCCGTCACCGTGGCCGCCGCTCGAAATCAGCTGCTCGATCTCGCCCGGCCTGGCGCCGACGGCATCGGCCCTGCCATTGACCACCACTTGCGGCGTGAACGGGCCGGAACGGCCGAGCGACGGTTCATAGCGGACCTGGCGCTGCGTGAATTCTTCTTTGCCGAATGTGTCCTTCCAGCCGAGATAGTCCCAGTAGGTGACGTTGAAGGACAGCGCCAGCACGCCGGGCCGGTCCTTGACCTTGATCAGATTGGCGTTGGCCGGCGGACAGGACGAGCAGCCCTGGCTGGTGAACAGCTCGACGACGGTCAGCGTCTCGCCGGCGGCCGCGCTGGTTGCCGACAGCACAGTCGCGGAAAACAGTGCCGCGGCGAGCCCCATCAGGGCTGTGCTGCGTTTCGCTGTCGATCCGGGCATCGCATTTCTCCTGCGCAGACATCGTGTCATGTCCACACTTCGCCGCCGACGCACGCTTCGTTACAGCATCACCGCTTCGTGATTGAGGAGAAGTCCGAGTTCCTAGAGCATTGGCGAGGGCCGAGGCGATGTCCGATCTCCCCCTTGAGGACCCACAAGGGGGAGGTAGGCACTCAAGTCGCCCCTATTGTGTGAGCACGGTTTCCGAAGGCCGCTTGTTGAACGCGCACTTGCCGGTCACAAAATAGGAAAAATCGGCATCGTCTATGGTGTTGTTGGTAAGTGATCCGCCATCTTCCCACGCTTGACTGCTGGTGATGCCGCACGGCACGGCCTCAAAGATGTCGACAGTCGTATTGGCCAGTGTCTTGACCTTGTCGATGAACAATCGGTCGGACGTGGCCGGATCGTCCGATCGCAGGGTTTCTTTCGTGCCCGAGGCCAGATAGCCGCCGCCAAGACCAGGATTGGGATTCGGAATCTTCATCTCCAGAGACAGGTTATCCATGTCCTTCACATCGATCACCGCACCGGCGCCGGTCGCGGGATACATCGTGTTGACGCAGGTGGTTGCGTATTTCCTGGTGCCGCTGATCTGAGTGATTGTGCCGGTGGGCAAGCCATAGAAGCTGGTCACCGTGACGGTCGTGCATACTTGTTTCTGGACCAGCGTCTCCGTCGTTCCGTTGATCGTGTAAACAGAGGACGTCCCGTAGCCTTTGGGATCGCCAAACCTGTTGTACGCGTAGGAGATCCTCATCAGCTTGTTGGCCACCGTGTCCCCGAATTTGGTGCCGTAGAGCGTCACCGTCTTGTCCCACCAGCCAGAGATCTTGTCGACCTTGAACGTGGCCTCCACCAATGCCGGCTGCTTTGTCACTGCCGACGCAACGCCGACCTGCACCGTGTTGATCCTCGCGATCTGCATGAAATTCGTCGGCATGGCAAAGCCGGCCGAAGCCTTGATGCTGGCGGCGCCGTCGGTGGCGACGACGAAGCTGTCGAGCTTGGCCGTGCCTTGCCCGCCATTGGCCAGATATGAGTCCTGCAGGCTTACCTGGCGGTCCGCCAACGTCGTGGTCGTCGCAAGCGTCGTGATCGACAGCGACGCTGCATCGAGGGCGTTCTGCATCGATGCCCTGGTTGAAACCGCGGAGGTATAGTCGATGGAAAAACCCAATGCGGCAACCATCGGGATAAGCAAGATGGCGAGCAATGGCGCGAACGAGCCGCTCACCGATCTGAGAAATTTGCGTGCTGACGGCGGCATTCCGATCCCCCCGAAACGGCGATAGACCGGTGGGCTACCACGCCGGGCGCAAACTATGCTCTAATCTCATGGATCAAAGTTTAACGACTTTGCCGCCCCGCCGCCGCACCCGCGTCCCGCCGCTTGCCGATGTACCGTGCCCCTGCTAAAGCGCGCCGCATGACCACGCCGATCAAGAACATCCGCAACTTCTCCATCGTTGCCCATATCGACCATGGCAAATCCACGCTTGCCGACCGGCTGATCCAGTCGACCGGCGGGCTGGAGCTGCGCGACATGAAGGAGCAGGTGCTGGACTCGATGGACATCGAGCGCGAGCGCGGCATCACCATCAAGGCGCAGACGGTGCGGCTGAAATACCGCGCCAACAATGGACAGGACTATATCCTCAACCTGATCGACACGCCCGGCCATGTCGACTTCGCCTATGAAGTGTCGCGCTCGCTCGCCGCCTGCGAAGGTTCGCTGCTGGTCGTCGACGCCTCGCAAGGCGTCGAGGCGCAGACGCTGGCCAATGTCTACCAGGCGATCGACAACAACCACGAAATCGTCGTGGTGCTGAACAAGGTCGACCTGCCCGCCGCCGAGCCCGAGCGCATCCGCGAACAGGTCGAGGAGGTGATCGGCATCGACGCCTCCAACGCCGTACTGATCTCGGCCAAGACCGGGCTCGGCATTCCCGACGTGCTGGAAGCGATCGTCAACGATCTGCCGCCGCCGCGCGAGGGCGACATCGCGGCCCCGCTGAAGGCGATGCTGGTCGATAGCTGGTACGATGCCTATCTCGGCGTCATCGTGCTGGTCCGCATCATCGACGGCGTCTTGAAAAAGGGCCAGACCATCCGCATGATGGGTACCGGCGCCAGGTACCTGGTCGAGCGCACCGGCGTCTTTACGCCAGCCCGCATCAATGTCGACGAGCTCGGCCCCGGCGAGTTCGGTTTCTTCACCGGCTCGATCAAGGAGGTTGCCGACACCCGCGTCGGCGACACCATCACCGAGGACAAGCGGCCGACGGCACAGGCCCTGCCCGGCTTCAAGCCGGCACAGCCGGTGGTGTTCTGCGGCCTGTTCCCGGTCGACGCCGCCGATTTCGAGGATCTGCGCGCCGCTGTCGGCAAGCTGCGCCTCAACGACGCGTCCTTCTCCTTTGAAATGGAAACCAGCGCCGCGCTCGGCTTCGGCTATCGCTGCGGCTTCCTCGGCCTGCTGCATCTCGAAATCATCCAGGAGCGGCTGGAGCGCGAGTTCAATCTCGACCTCATCGCCACCGCGCCTAGCGTCGTCTACCGCCTGCTGTTGAACGACGGCTCGGTCAAGGAACTGCACAACCCGGCCGACATGCCCGACGTGGTCAAGATATCGGCCATCGAGGAGCCATGGATCCGCGCCACCATCCTCACCCCGGACGACTATCTCGGCGGCATCCTGAAGCTCTGCCAGGACCGGCGCGGCATTCAGGCCGACCTCTCCTATGTCGGCAAACGCGCCATGCTGATCTACGACCTGCCGCTCAACGAGGTGGTCTTCGACTTCTACGACCGGCTGAAGTCGATCTCCAAGGGCTACGCCTCGTTCGACTATCATTTGACCGACTACAAGGAAGGCGACCTGGTCAAGATGTCGATCCTGGTCAACGAAGAGCCGGTCGACGCGCTGTCGATGCTGGTCCACCGCACCGCGGCGGAAAAGCGCGGCCGCCAGATGTGCGAGAAGCTGAAGGAGCTGATCCCGCACCATCTGTTCAAGATCCCGATCCAGGCCGCGATCGGCGGCAAGGTCATCGCCCGCGAGACCATCTCGGCGCTGCGCAAGGACGTCACCGCAAAATGCTACGGCGGCGACGTCTCACGAAAGCGCAAGCTGCTCGACAAGCAGAAAGAGGGCAAGAAGCGGATGCGCCAGTTCGGCAAGGTGGATATCCCGCAGGAGGCGTTTATCCAGGCGCTGAAGATGGGCGATTAGGCGGGCTGCGCCCGCTTGTTTGACAGGAGCCTTGGCCGCGCGTTGAAGAAAGTGACGAAGTCGGCAGCGTTGACGGTTGACAGGCTGAAGAAAGCTACCGGCCGGTAATCCCCTTCTGTGTGCCGATGCCTCTCTTCAGGCGGCGTTCGACCTTTTTGATGTCTTCCGCAGGCGGTAGCGTCTCTGGCATATCACCGCCAATTTCGCGGATAGTCTGGCGGACCTTCGCGCCAACATCGAAGTGAATACGGTTGGCGGCGTCCTTTCCTCTGGTCTGCTCTCGACGTAGCTTTTCTTCCGTCTGAGTGGCACGGAACAGATTCGCCGCTAACTCCGTGCTGCCCATGTGATCCAAGATTTGCTTGTTGGCTTTGAGTCCTTTGCGCCGCCGTATGCCAGGAACATCCAAGCCGCCATAGAGACCTTTATAGCCGTAGGTTTGGAAGATAGCGAAATCGAGCCCTTCACGAACGCCGGCATTCTTAGCGGCGCTGGCCAGGTTCCTGTTGTGCTCTTTGATCTCGTCGCGAAGCAGGCAGCGACGCTCATCCTCAGATAGAGGGACGTATTCGGCAGCGGCCTTGTCTGCAATCTCTTGGCGACGGGTCTGTATCGCAAAATACGTCTGGGCGAACGCTACTTCTTGTTTTCTCGCGTCGCCATTCAGTGCCGTCAAATAGCTGGCATACCGGCTGAGGACAATGTCATCTATCTCGCGTTCGGCCCCCTTGCCGAGACTGATCATTTTCCCGACGCCAGCAAAATGATCGGAAGTTGCATTTCCTGACGAACTACACGCTTCGCGTGCCTTATCGACAACCGTCAAAAAGTTGTCCCACTTCGCATATCCGAATAGTCGCTGTAGATCGCGGGCATACCAAAATTCGTTGCCCTCCTCATCCGTTTGAGCAGCTTCCTCGAATTTCGTTATAAGGTCTTCGATCGTGGCATTCGTTGCAGTTAGCTCTTGGGGATGGAATGCTTCTCCGAAGGCGATTTCTGCCAGCTTCCGGGAGCGGTCATTATCTTCAGGCATTCAAGCAACTCCGATTCGTGATCAGACACATTACCACGCGTCAACAATGTTTCGGCTTACAATTGACCCTTATCCCCGGCTTGGCCGAATCGCGTTCGGCCTGCCATCCTAGTTGCGGCGAAAGCCGGGGAACTGCCGGAGGCGAGCCCGCCCAGCGGCGCTGAAGCTGTGCGATGGAGATTATTCTCCGGGAGGCGGCGGCGGGGGACGATCCTCGGGTACAGGCGGGGATTCTCCCAAATCCGCAGCAATCTCTCGAAAAATACCATCAATATTTGCAAAGATTAGCCGACCGAGCTCTGTAACCTCTGATGCGTCACCTAGACGAATAAGGCGCATCGTTTGCAAGCATAGGACGGCAATGTCATCAGGTGAGTTGTCCCCTGATTGGTAGGCAGCCTGGAATGCGGATAGAACGGCTCGGACCAGTCTTGGTTCCAGTCGCGGGAGTGCGGTATTCCAAACGTGAATAGCGACAGATTGGCCTCCAACTCTGAGGCCAACGTTTGGTGTGAACCTAACAGAAAACGTTCCGCCAGGGCTTCGCACAGTAGTCGGTGGGAATTCCAAAATTGCGCCCGGGTTGACAGCTCTCCAAGCGTCCAGCCGCCGTAGGCCAAGTTGGGCGGACCGTCTCTCTGGCTCCGATGCAATTGTTAAAGTTGCAGCCAACAGACTCTCCAGGGGCTCCCCCGCCGTCAGACGGTGGCAGAGTCGGCGGAGGCTGCTGTGAAAATCATAGCCTCCTTCTCTTGGGGTAGATCTCCGGCGCAGCTCGGTACGCTGTGGGCGCACGTTCATGTGAACGATTCTCAATAGGGCAGAAATTCCAAAAGATGGCATTGACGCATCCTTCCACGCATCTGAATCTGCAAAAAGAAAGGCCCGCCAAAATGGCGGGCCTTTCAGACAACTTCATGCGGCGTTCTCAAGATTTGCCGGATACCAGACAAGGCTGTCTGTCGAAGCGTTCATGATATCGATACCGCGCTCTGCATCAACGCGACGCTTGTAGCCTTCGCTGCTCACGGCGATTGTCTCGCCATTCACAGCTTCGTAGGTCCAACG
The DNA here is from genome assembly GCF_040320565.1 of Mesorhizobium sp. M0664. Lineage (NCBI taxonomy): Bacteria > Pseudomonadati > Pseudomonadota > Alphaproteobacteria > Hyphomicrobiales > Phyllobacteriaceae > Mesorhizobium > Mesorhizobium sp. M0664. The sequence continues at coordinate 17,634 of NZ_JAMYPW010000048.1, read as the reverse complement.
CCATTCACCACGATTGTCCTTGTACAACCAGTACGAGGGATAAGTACGCTGCGCCATTGGAGTAACTCCTTGAGTGGCGTAAGCGAACGTCAGGCTTGACCATGGCGCATTATTCTGATTCAAGATCAGTGTACCAAACACACCATACCTCGCGCCTGACATCCAAATCTTGTGCGGGTTAGAACTTTGAAACCGCCGCGGCTCGCCAGCTTTGCGGCGGTTTCTTTATTCTGGACGATTTCTTGAATGAGGCAAGCAGAGGCGAGAGTCAAGATATGGCTAGTAGACCGTTAACGCGAGCTGGCGGCCTCAAGATTTTCGTAATAAATTCAGGCGCTTACTTAGCTCTTCCCCAGAGTGGATAACCTAGCGTCCGTGATCTCTCACCCCAGAAACAATAATATTTTTCGGCCAAAAGCAAATATTGCGAATCGCTTTGATTCTAGCGCGCTGCAAAAACAAGTCTGCACTACTGACGTTATTGCCAATTTTACATATCCGTATTCCTTTATGCGTTTCAGCTCTTCACCTTCCCGGCGGAGCGATGATCAGCTTCCACCTCACCGAACCGCCTCCCGACGCCATGAGATATGCGCCGGGCAACGCGCCTGTAGAGCTTGGGGGCCGCCATTGGAGAACGCCCTATCCTGAAGTATCCTTGCGGCCTAGAGGGGGGAGATCTCAATGCGTTCCACTTTGGACACCATTGCCGCGATTGGCCTCGCCATCGGCGGCGCTCTGGGCCTCGCCGGCACCTTCGTGGCGAGCGCCGAACTTCGCGAAACGCTCTGGACGATCGACGGCGTGGCGCTGGTGGTGGCGACCGCGCTGCTGACGATGAAATATCAGCGCCAGGGCAATGACTGCGTGGCGGCTGGATTTTTGACCTTTCTCGCCGGCGAAAGCCTGCTGCTCTCCGGCAATGCGGCGGGGCTTGAGGCCAGCGTGCCCTCCTATGTCGGCGGTATCTCGCTTTGGGCGGCGGCGCTGGTCATGGTCAGCGCGCCGAAAACCTTCGCGCCGTGGATGCGGCTTACCGCTGTCGTGGCGGCTGTGCTGTTTGTCGTCTCAGTGGGCCTGATCCTGTGGGGTGCGCCTTTGCTGCCGACCTCGACGCCGCTGCCCGCTGCCGGATATCCCTTCCTGGTGCTCACATTCATCGGCTGGATCTGGACGCTGCTGAAGCCCAGCCGGTGAGGCCAGTCGGACCGCCCCCTCTCCGGCCTTCGCGGCCACCTCTCCCCCACTTCGTGGGGGCGAGGAACCCAGGTCTTGTGAGGCTTCGGCTATTGGCATGTCCTCGCCCCACGAAGTGGGGAGAGGTGGTTTGCGAAGCAAACCGGAGAGGGGTCTTCCTTGGCAACGCTGCGCCTTTCGCGGTGTGCAAATGGCGCACCCCCTTCCACCCATCCCGCCGCCATGCCATGTTCTCGCTCGCGGCCGGGCAGGCCGCTTCATTCCGGGGGGAAATCATCATGTCGTCCTACGCTTTCGCGCGCCGCATTGCCGCTGGGCTGTTCATTGCCGCACTGTTTGCGCCCGTCGCGCATGCCGGTGATGTCACCTTCGAGATCAAGAACAGCCATCCGAACGCCATGCGCGTCGAGCTCTACAGCCAGGACCGCGATCATGTCTGGCCGGGCAACAATCAGGATTACTATCTCAACGACGGCGAGACCAAGTCGATCCCGCTGTCCTGCAGTGACGGCGAATCGATCTGCTACGGCGCCTGGGTCGACGGCGACGAGAACACCTATTGGGGCGTCGGCCCCGGCAATACGGAAAAGTGCGACGATTGCTGCTACACCTGCAGTGGCGGCGAGACCGAGGAAATCGATCTGGTTCCGTGACGTGGCAGATCTCCCCCCTTGAGGGGGAGATGTCGCCAAAGGCGACAGAGGGGGTCGCCGCGCATAGAGCGCCAACCTGTTCTGCAGCAGCAGGCCGAGTCCGGTCGTGCCGACCCCCTCTGGCCGCTGCGCGGCCATCTCCCCCTCGAGGGGGGAGAGGGCCGTCCCGCGAGTGCAGGCCGGCAACGGAAATTCAAAGCTGAAACAAAAAACCCGCCTCGGCGGGCGGGTCGTTGGAGCCAATTGGCACCATACCCAAATTAGTAGCATAGCTGCCGGCACAAAGCAAGAACAAAATGTGGTGCTGCGAGCAAAAAATGGGAATTCCCTTACCGCCGCGCCCGAGGTCGGCCCTCACGAGGGGGAGAATGCTGCCTTGACGTCGTCCTGACTGTCGCCATAGCGTAGTCCGACAGGAGACCCACCCATGGCAGTGGTCGAAGGCGAGAAGATCGACATCGGCTTTTCGGGAAAACGTTGCATCCATTCGCGCAACTGCGTGCTTGGCGATCCGCATGTTTTCGTGCCCAACGCGCCCGGCCAGTGGATCCACCCCGAGGCGGCCAGCGTCGAGAAGATCGTGGCGCTCGCCGAAGCCTGCCCGTCCGGCGCCATCACCTATGTCCGCAAGGATGGCGGGCCGCAGGAACAGCCGCCGGTGGTCAACATTGTGCGCATAAGGGAAAACGGTCCGCTTGCCGTCCATGCCGAGATCGTGTTGGGCGGCGAAACGTTTTACCGCGCCACGCTCTGCCGCTGCGGCGCCTCGGAAAACAAGCCGTTCTGCGACGGCAGCCACGCCAAGGCGGGCTTCACCGCCACCGGCGAGCCGGCGCTGAAGGACACGCCGGCGCTGGAGGTGCGGAATGGCCCGCTGACCGTCACACCGACGACCAACGGCCCGCTCAAGCTCGAAGGCAATGTCGAAATCGTCACCGGCACCGGCCACACGGTCGACCGTACGCAACGCACCTTCCTCTGCCGCTGCGGCCACTCCGCCAACAAGCCGTTCTGCGATGGCTCGCACAAGCGCGTGGGGTTTGTGGGGTAGCCTAGCGATCTCCCCCCTTGAGGGGGAGATGTCGCCGAAGGCGACAGAGGGGGTCGGTACGTCCTGACGCCAACGCCATCGCGGCCAGAGAATGCCGGCGCTCCACGCGAGACGCCCCCCTCTGGCCTGCCGGCCATCTCCCCCTCGAGGGGGGAGATTACGCTGCCTTGGCCCAGCGCTCGTGCCTTTATCGGCCCGTTCATATCCGCTAAGGGGCGGAGACGAATTCTCCGGACCCAAATATGACCGCCAAGCCCAAACCCTCACCCCTGTTCCTCGGCATCGACACCGGCGGCACCTATACCGACGCCGTGCTGTGGTCGGAGGCCGGCGGGCCAAGCGGAAAGGTGCTGGCCAAGGCCAAGGCGCTGACCACGCGCCATGATCTGGCGGTCGGCATCTCCGGCGCGGTCGATGCGGTGCTCGAAATGGCCGGCACCGACCCGGCAGCGATCAAACTGGTATCTATGTCGACGACGCTAGCCACCAACGCGCTGGTCGAGGGCCAGGGCGGCCGCGTGGCGCTGGTGATGATCGGCTTTGCCGAGGGCGACCTTGCCCGCGACGGGCTGAAGGCGGCGCTTGGCACCGACCCGGTGGTGTTCTGCCCCGGCGGCCACGATGTCCACGGCAATGCGGCAAAGCTCGATCTGTCCGGGCTGGAGGCAGCTTTGCCGGAACTGGAAAAGTCGGTGTCCGGCTTTGCCGTCTGCGCCTATTTCGCCACCCGCAACCCGGCGCATGAGCTAAGCGCGCGGAACCTGATCCGCGACAGGACCGGCCTGCCGGTCACCGCCAGCCACGAACTGTCGGCCAAGCTCGGCGGCCCGCGCCGGGCGCTGACGACATTGCTCAACGCCAGGCTGATCTCGATGATCGACCGGCTGGTCGCGGCAACGGAAGGCTTTTTGGCCGCGCGCAACATTGCCGCCCCGCTGATGGTGGTGCGCGGCGACGGCGCTCTGGTCTCGGCTGCCTTTGCCCGCCAGCGGCCGATCGAGACCATCCTGTCCGGCCCGGCCGCCAGCCTCGTCGGTGCCCGCCACATGACCGGCATCGACGATGCCGTGGTCTCCGATATCGGCGGCACCACCACCGACGTCGCCGTGCTCGACAAGGGCCGGCCGCGGCTCGATCCGGAAGGCGCCACCGTCGGCGGGTTCCGCACCATGGTCGAGGCCGTCGCCATGCGCACCTTTGGCCTCGGCGGCGATTCCGAAGTGGCGCTGGAGGACGGCGCGCTCAATCCGAGAATCCTGCTCGGCCCGCGCCGCCTGGTGCCGCTGGCGCTGGCCGGCTTGATGCATGGCGAGGCCGTCACGGCGGAGCTCGAGCGCCAGCTGCGCGCACCCAATTCCGGCCGCATGGATGGCCGCCTCGCGGTGCGCACCGGCGTGCCGGAGCGGCTGGCGGCCGGACTGACCGGCGCCGAAGCCAAGCTTTACGAGATGATCGGTGCTGTGCCGCAGGCTCTCGACAGATTGCTGACCTCGAACGCCCAGAACGCCACCTTGAACCGGCTGGTGTCGCGCGGGCTGGTGCATGTCGCCGGCTTCACGCCGTCGGACGCCGCGCATGTGCTGGGCAGGCAGGCCAATTGGGATGCGGCCGCGGCGCGTCTGGGTGCCGAGCTGTTCACGCGCAGGCGCGACGGCCGCGGCCAGTTCATCGCCGCCTCGCCGGAGGCGATCTCGGAACGGGTGCTGACCGCGCTGACCCGCCTGTCGGCCGAAGTCATCCTCGAAACCGCCTTTGCCGAGGACGGGCTGGATGGCGCGGCGACCGTCGCCCATGCCCTGGTCCAGCGCGCCGTCGACGCGCATCCCGGCATCGCCCGCTTGAGCGTCGCGCTCGACCGTCCGGTCATCGGCCTCGGCGCCTCGGCACCGCTGCATTATGCCGGCCTCGCCGAGCTGGTCGGCAATCGATGCGTGGTGCCGCAGGATACCGATGTCGCCAACGCGCTCGGCGCCGTCGTCGGCCAGGTCCGGGTTTCGGCCGAGGCGCGGGTCAGCCAGCCCAAGGAAGGCCTGTTCCGCGTCGCCTCCGGTGAAAGCGTGCGCGATTTCAACGACGAAGCAGCGGCGATCGCCGCAGCGGAGAAAGATGTGCGGGCGATTGCCGCCGGGCGGGCGAAGGACGCCGGCACCGACAGCGCCGAGATCGAAATCGCCAGCGAGTTCCGCGTCTCCACAGTAGAGGGCCAGCGCATGTTCATCGAGGCGCATGTCGTGGCGGTGGCGTCGGGACGGCCAAGGATTGCGGTGTGAGCGCGTAATCTACCCCCTCGAGGGGGAGATGTCGCCGAAGGCGACCGAGGGGGTCGCCTCGCATGAAGCGCGACGCGATTTGGTGCAAAGAAGAGGTTGCACTTCCACGCGAGGCGACCCCCTCTGGCCTGCCGGCCATCTCCCCCACAAGGGGCCCTCAAGGGGGAGATCGGCAGCGAAAACGCCCTACCTTCACCCTGAGCTGAATTGACCCTGCCACCGTGACATGCCAAAGGCCCGGCCTAGCCTTTCGTCTGGAGAAGCCCTGATGACCGATCGCGTCGAGATCGCCGGATTGCGGATTGCCCGCGAGCTTCATGATTTCGTCGTGAACGAAGCGATGCCGGGCACCGGCATCGAGGCGGAGGCATTCTGGAACGGTTTTTCGGCGATCGTCCATGATCTCTCGCCAAAAAACCGGGCACTGCTCGAAAAGCGCGATGCCATGCAGGACAAGCTCGACCGCTGGTATCGCGACAATGGCGCGCCCGTCGACATGGAGGCCTACAAGACGTTCCTCCGCGAGATCGGCTATCTGCTGCCCGAGGGGCCGGCGTTCAGCGTGACCACCGAAAATGTCGACCCGGAAATCGCTTTGGTTGCCGGGCCGCAGCTGGTGGTGCCGGTGATGAACGCGCGTTATGCGCTGAATGCCGCCAATGCGCGCTGGGGCTCGCTGTACGATGCGCTCTACGGCACCGACGCTATCCCGGAGACGGCCGGCGCCGAGCGAGGCAACAAATTCAATCCGGCGCGCGGCGCCAAGGTCGTCGCCTGGGTGAAAAGCTTCTTCGACGAGGCGGTGCCGCTCACCACAGGCAAATGGGCCGGCGTCAACGGGCTTTCGGTCGCCAACGGCATGTTGCGGCTGGGCGAGGGTGCCGGCGCCACCACGCTTGCCGACCTCAGACAGTTTGCCGGCTATCGCGGCGATGCCGCCGACCCCGAAGCCGTCCTGCTGGTCAAGAACGGCCTGCACATCGAAATCGTCATCGACCGCAACAACCAGATCGGCCGCACCGATCCGGCCGGCATTGCCGATGTCGTGCTGGAATCGGCACTGACCACCATCCAGGACTGCGAGGATTCGATCGCCGCAGTGGATGCGCAGGACAAGGTGCTGGTCTACCGCAACTGGCTCGGCCTGATGAAGGGCGACTTGGCGGAGGAGATCACCAAGGCCGGCAAGAGCTTTGTCCGCAGGCTCAACCCCGACCGCACCTATACCGCGCCCGATGGCGGCACGCTGACCTTGCCCGGCCGCTCGCTGATGCTGGTCAGGAATGTCGGCCACCTCATGACCAATCCGGCGATATCGGACCGCGACGGCAACGAGGTGCCGGAAGGCATCATGGATGCGGCGCTGACGGCGCTGATCGCGCTGCATGACATCGGCGTGAACGGGCGCCGCGCCAATTCTCGCGCCGGCTCGATGTACATCGTAAAGCCCAAGATGCACGGGCCCGACGAAGTTGCCTTCGCCGTCGAGATTTTCGACCGCGTCGAGGCGCTGCTCGGCGTGCCCAAAAACACCATCAAGATGGGCATCATGGACGAGGAGCGGCGCACCACCGTCAACCTCAAGGAGGCGATCCGCGCCGCGAAAGAACGCGTCGTCTTCATCAACACCGGCTTCCTCGATCGCACCGGCGACGAGATCCACACCTCGATGGAAGCCGGCCCGATGATCCGCAAGGGCGACATGAAGCAGGCCGCCTGGATTGCCGCCTACGAAGCCTGGAACGTCGACATCGGGCTGGAATGTGGGTTGGCCGGCCACGCCCAGATAGGCAAGGGCATGTGGGCGATGCCCGACCTGATGGCGGCGATGCTGGCCGAGAAAATCGTGCATCCCAAAGCCGGCGCCAACACCGCCTGGGTGCCGTCGCCGACGGCCGCGACGCTGCACGCCACCCATTATCACAAGGTCGACGTTCATGCCGTGCAAGCGGCGCTGAAGAGCCGGCCCAAGGCAAAACTCGACGACATCCTGTCGGTGCCGGTCGCTGTGCGGCCGAACTGGTCGCCAGAAGACATCCAGAAGGAGCTCGACAACAATGCGCAAGGCATTCTGGGCTATGTCGTGCGCTGGATCGACCAGGGCGTCGGCTGTTCGAAAGTGCCTGACGTAAACGACGTCGGCCTGATGGAGGACCGCGCCACACTGCGCATCTCCTCGCAGCACATCGCCAACTGGCTGCATCACGGCGTCTGCACGCCCGAGCAGGTCATGGAGACGATGAAACGCATGGCGGCGATCGTCGACCGCCAGAACGACGGCGATCCGCTCTACCGGTCGATGGCGCCGGATTTCGACAAGTCCATCGCCTTCCTCGCCGCCTGTGACCTGGTCTTCAAGGGGCGCGTGCAACCCAACGGCTACACCGAGCCAGTGCTGCACGCACGGCGGCTGGAGCTGAAGACGCGGGATAACGGCTGAACCGAAAGCACGATGCACGCCGGCCAAGGGTAAGCGCCGGCGTCCCCCTCCCCCTTGAGGGGAGGGTGGCCCGAAGGGTCGCCAATGCAGTGCGCCAACCCAATTCTGACGGTGCGCCTTAGGAGGAGCATCGCAACGCTCCGCACCTCGGTCGGTTTCGAAATGCGACAGGCCGAGCGTCTCACCGGCGACCCCACCCGGCCGCTTCGCGGCCACCCTCCCCTCAAGGGGGAGGGGAACGTCACGCCGCCTGCGCCATCCGTTCCGAGCTCATGCGGTAGGAAATCGCTTCGGCCAGATGGATGCGGCCGACTGTTTCGCTGGCCTCGAGATCGGCCAGTGTCCGCGCCACCTTCAAGACGCGGTGATAGGCTCGTGCGGAAAAGCCGAGCTTTTCGCTGGCATCCCTGAGCAGCGACAGGCCGGCGGCGTCGGGCATGGCGATCTCCTCGATGACTGACGGCGAGCAATGGGCGTTGGTGGTGGCGGTCGCGCCGAGCCGCTCGAAGCGCTCTCGCTGGATCGTACGGGCGCGGGCAACACGTAGTGCGACGGCGGCACTTTTCTCCGCCCGGTCCGGCCGGATCAGATCGCTGGCCGAGACCGCCGGCACCTCGATCCTGAGATCGATGCGATCGAGCAGCGGGCCGGAAATGCGCGCCTGGTAGTCGGTGCGGCAGCGGTCGCCGCGCAGGCAGCGATAGCCGGGCTCGCCGGCCATGCCGCAACGGCACGGGTTCATCGCCGCGACCAGCTGGATACGCGCCGGATAGGTGACGCGATGATTGGCGCGCGCGATCATGCAGTCGCCGGTCTCGAGCGGCTGGCGCAGTGCATCGAGCGCCTGCGGCGAGAATTCGGGGAATTCGTCGAGGAACAGCACGCCGTGATGGGCAAGCGAGGCCTCGCCCGGCCGCACGCGCAACCCGCCGCCGACCATCGCCGCCATCGAGGCCGAATGATGCGGCGCGCGGAACGGCCGCCGGTCGGTGAGTTTTCCTTCGCCGAGTTCGCCGGCCACCGAGGCGATCATCGAGACTTCGAGCAATTCCCTGGGCGCCAGCGGCGGCAGGATCGACGGCAGCCGCTGCGCCAGCATCGACTTTCCCGACCCCGGCGGTCCGACCATCAGAAGATTGTGGCCGCCGGCGGCCGCCACCTCCAGCGCCCGCTTGGCGGTCTCCTGGCCCTTGATGTCGGCAAGGTCGGGCAGGTCGCGCGCCGCGGCATGGATGCCGGCTTCCGGCCGTGACAGAACCTGCGTGCCGCGAAAATGATTGGCGATGGCGATCAGGCTGCGCGGCGCCAATATGTCGAAGTCCTTGCCGGCCCAGGCCGCTTCCGGCCCGCAGGCGAACGGGCAGATCAAGCCCTTGCCTTCGGCGTTGGCACCGATTGCCGCCGGCAGCGCGCCAGCCACCGCGGCGATGGTTCCGTCGAGTGACAATTCGCCAAGCACGACATAGCCGGCCAGCATGTCGCCCGGAATGGCGCCGAGCGCCGCCATCAGCCCGAGGGCGATCGGCAGATCGTAGTGGCTGCCTTCCTTGGGCAGGTCGGCCGGCGCCAGATTGACGGTGACCTTCTTCGACGGCATCGACAGGCCGGATGCATGCAGCGCTGCCTGCACCCGCTCGCGGCTTTCGGCCACAGCCTTGTCGGCCAGCCCGACGATGTGCATGTTGACTTTGCCCGGCGCGATCATCACCTGCACGTCGACCGGCACGGCCTCGATGCCCTGGAAAGCAACCGTGCGAACCCGCGCCACCATGTCTTCACCCCGGATGCAGGCTTTTGCCCCAAGCCTTTGCGATCATGCCGCGAACGGCGTCACCGGAGACAACCACAGATTACCGGCGAAGGCAAGAACATTTGGGGAACAGCTGAGCGCCACGGCTGCAATGGTTTGCAACGCGGCCACTTCCAGAAGCAATGTACGCTAGTTGCGCTTCTCCTCCACGGCATCCCAGAACAGGCTGGCGATGTCGGCGCCGCCGAAGCGCTGCACTTCGCGTATGCCCGTCGGTGAGGTCACGTTGATCTCGGTCATGTAGTCGCCGATGACGTCGATGCCGACGAGGATGAAGCCGCGCTCTTTCAGCGCGGGGCCGATGCGGGCGCAGATCTCGCGTTCGCGTTCCGTCAATTCGGTCTTTTCGGCGCGGCCGCCGACATGCATGTTGGAGCGCGAATCATGCTCGGCCGGCACGCGGTTGATGGCGCCGACAGGCTCGCCGTCAATCAGGATGATGCGCTTGTCGCCAGCCCGCACCTCCTTGAGGTAGCGCTGCACGATGTAGGGTTCGCGGAACATCTGGCCGAACATTTCGAGCAGCGAGGCGAGGTTGCGGTCGGCCTCGTGCAGGTGGAAGATGCCGGCGCCGCCATTGCCGTAGAGCGGTTTGACGATGATATCGCCGAACTCCTTGCGGAAGGCTGCGACCTCGAGCGGGTCCTTGGTGATCAGCGTGTCCGGCATCAGGTCGGGAAATTCGGTGACGAAGATCTTTTCCGGGCTGTTGCGCACCCAGGCCGGGTCGTTGACCACCAGCGTCTTCGGATGGATGCGCTCGAGGATATGCGTGGTGGTGATGTAGTTCATGTCGAAGGGTGGATCCTGCCGCAAAAGGATGACGTCCATCTCCGAAAGATCGGTGCGGACTTCTTCGCCCAGCGAATAATGATTGCCCTTCTCGTCGCGAACCTGCATCGCCTCGATACGGGCAAACACCTTGCCGTCGCGCAGCGACAGCCGGTCGGGCGTGTAGTGGAACAACTGGTGGCCGCGCCGCTGCGCCTCCAGCGACAGCGCAAACGACGTGTCGCCGGCTACCGACACGGTGGAGATGTGGTCCATCTGGACGGCGACTTTCAGGGGCATGGCAGCTCTCCGGCGCACTTGGAGCGATCCACTTGGACGCACAAAGTACGCTCCAACATTTTTTGAATCCATGCATCGTGCTTTCCGAAAATCGATTCCGATTTTCGGGCCGATGCATCGACGACAGCGATATAAGGAAATCGGCGGCTTCTGCCAATCGGCCAAGGTCACGATGAGGCTGCGCTTCGCTTGGCGCAGACCTCGACGCGATAGTTCTCAGCGGTCGAAGACCAGCTTGGAATAGCCGAGGAAGGACAGTGCCATGGCGACCAGCGAGGCGACCGCAAGGGCTATGAGCGGCGACACCATCGGCAGTGCGAACAGCATGGCGCAATAGACGAGATAATTGACGACGCTGGTGGCAATGCCGACGCCGCCATAGCGGGCGCCCTCTTGCGCGACGCCGCGGCTGGAAGGCGAGAAGGTCAGATGGCGGTTGATCAGCCAGGTGACGGACAGGGCAAAACCGATCGAGATGATGCGAGCCGCGAAGGGGCCAAGCGGCGCTATCGCCAACACCAGCCAAAGCGCCGCCGCGTCGGCGACGAAGCCGATGCCGCCGGCGACAATGAAGCGGGCGAGGCGTCCCATTTAGGGCTCTAAGCCGCCCGCGGGGTCTTGCGCGGTCCGGTCTTCAAAGTCGCGAGCGCACTTGCGCGTTCGCGTTCGACGCGGCCGGAAGGCATCGACAGATAGAAGATGCGCTTCTGCTCGGCCCGGCCGCGCGACACCGAATCGAGGATTACCCCGGTCACCGCCGCCAGCATCGACAGCAGCAGCAGCCCGACCGACAGCACCCACGTCGGCATGCGCGGCACAAGCCCGGTTTCGGCGAACTCGATCAGCACCGGCGCCATCAGAAACAGGCTTGATGCCAGGAAGAACACCGAAAAAGCGCCGAAGAAACGCAGCGGCTGCGTCTCCTTCATCAGCATGGCGAACATCCACAGGATCTTCGCGCCGTCGCGAAAGGTCGACAGCTTCGACGAGGAGCCTTCCGGCCGGCGGCCATAGTCGAGTCCGATCTCGCTGACCGGCAATTTGAGCTGCGAGGCGTGCACCGACATTTCGGTCTCGATCTCGAAACCGCCGGAAACGGCGGGAAAACTCTTGACGAAGCGCCTGGTGAAGGCGCGGTAACCCGAGAAGATATCGGTAAAGTCCGAGCCGAACAAACGTTTGTAGAGGCTGTTGAAGATGCGGTTGCCGAAGGCGTGGCCTGTCCTGCCGGCGTCGTTGACGACGCCGCGCCTGGTGCCCACCACCATGTCGGAGCGCTCGGTCAGCAGCGTGTTGATCAGTTGTGGCGCGTCCTCCGGCGCATAGGTGCCGTCGCCGTCGGCCATCAGGTAGATGTCGGCCTCGATGTCGGCGAACATGCGGCGCACGACATTGCCTTTGCCCTGGCGCGGCTCGCGCACCACGATGGCGCCGGCGGCGCGGGCTCGGAGCGCCGTCAGGTCGCGCGAATTGTTGTCGTAGACATAGATCGCGGCGGCAGGCAGCGTTTCGCGAAAGCGCCGCACCACTTCGCCGATCGTCAGCTCTTCATTGTAGCAAGGCAGGAGCACGGCGATGCTCGGCTCATGGCGCACTTCTTGTGGCATTTTCGTCTCCGGATGCCCTGTGAGGCCCCTGACCACTCAAGCGCCGGCCTCGCTCGGGCGGCTTTACTATTTATTGAAGCTGTTAAGGCTAGGTTTAAACCGCACCGTATTCCTTCCAAAGGTCCTGATATGAGCACAGCCGACGATGGCGCCTCCATTTGGAGGTCCGATATCGCGCTGGCGCTGCTTGCCACGCTGCTGGCGCTTGCCGTCAATGCCTTTGCCGGCTTCCCGGCACTGACCAATGCCGGCGGCGACAACGACAATCTGCTGCGCCTCGTCGAAGTTCGCGACATGCTGGCCGGCCAAAGCTGGTTCGATCTGCACCAGTACAGGATGGGCCTGGAAGGCGGTTTCGTCATGCATTGGTCGCGGCTGGTCGATGCGCCGATCGCCGCCATCATCATCGCCGTATCGGCCCTGACCGGCAGCGCGGCCTTTGCCGAGAATGTTGCGCAAGTGCTGTGGCCGGCGCTGCTCTTCTGCCTGACCGTATTTTTCACGGCTCGCGCCGCGCGCAGCTTTGCCGGTGACAGCGCCGTGCTGCCCGCTGTCGTGATCGGCGCTGCCGCACTGTATTTCCTCGGCATTTTTTCGCCTGGCGCGCTCGATCACCACAATGTCCAGCTGATGCTGAGCATGGCCAGCCTGAGCCTGTTGCTTGAAGCGCCAAGGCGCAGGCCAGCGGCATTGCTCTCCGGCCTGTGCGCCGGATTGATGCTGGCCGTCGGCATGGAAACCGCGCCTTATGTCGCCACCATCGGCGCCTCAGTCGCCACGCTGTTTGCCCTCGACGCCGATGGCGAGAGGTCGATTGCCAGGGATTTCGGCCTCGGCTTTGCCGGCGTCTCCGCCCTCGTCTTTGTCGTCACCATTCCGTGGTCCGCCTGGGGTCAGGCGCAATGCGACGCCTTCTCGGCCGTGCAGTTCGTCGTCGCGGCGATTGCCGGAACCGGCCTTGCGGCGATAGCGTCGATCGAGCCCGCCGGCCGCACGCGCCAACGGCGGTTCGCCTCGCTTGGCCTGCTTGCCCTGATATTGGCCGCTCTCGTCGTCCTTTTGTTCCCACAATGCCTGGCAGCGCCCTACGCCAACCTCGATCCGCGCCTCAAGGAGCTATGGCTTGATCACATCGACGAGGCGCAATCGCTGTTCAAGCTGGTCGCTGAAGATCCGGCCGGGGTGGTGGCGCGCTATGCCACGCCGCTCATCGCGCTCGTGCTGATGGCGCTTCGCCTTGGCCGTGGCGGCTGGCGGCGGCAGGACAGCCTTGTCGGCGCGCTGCTTGTCGTGGCCTTCATCGTCAGTGCTTGGCAGGTGCGCGGTTCGACATTCTCGATCGCCTTCGCCGTCATCCCGCTTGCCGCCTGGATTGCCAAATGGCGTCAACGGGCAGAGGTCAGCCCGTCGCGCGGCGTGGCGCTGCGCATGGCCGCCGTCTGGCTGGTTTCAGTGAATGCCGTCTGGACTGGGGCTGCCGCGGCAACCTCGGTCGCCTTCGAGGACAGCAATACCGCCGCCGATAATGGCGACGGCGCCGATGTCGCTTGCCAGCGCATGGCCTCCTTTGCGGCACTCGGCCGCCTGCCCGGCACCACCGTGCTGGCAATTTCCAATCTCGGATCGCCTATCCTGGCCTATTCCGGACATCGCGTCTTCGCCGGGCCTTATCATCGCAATGTCGCCGGCAACCTGCTGGCGCTCGATGCCTTCCTTGGGTCCGATGCCGATGCCCGGACGGTCGTGGCGGATCATCACGTCGGCCTCGTCGCGCTGTGCCCCGGCAGCGCCGAAAGCAAGCTCCTCGCAGCCAAGGCGCCGGCAGGCTTTCTTGCCGGGCTGATGCGCGGCAGCGTGCCGGAATGGCTTGAGCCGGTTGCCGGGACCAGCGGAGCCGCAGTCGAATTGTACCGCGTCCGGCTGGGCAGCTGATCGATCGGCGGCCCGTGCGGCCTTTTGTCGGACATAAGTCCTGACAATCCACTCTTTCGCCCTTGCCCGCCCGACACGGCTGGATAGGATGCGCGCCGGCCGACCGAGATCATTGGACCGGGAGAGAATTTCATGATGCCATCGGCACGCTTTGCCGACCTCGAAGGCGCTTCGGTGCTGATCACCGGCGGCGGCTCCGGCATTGGTGCTGCCTTGACCGAAGGTTTTGTCCGCCAGGGGGCAAACGTCGCCTTCATCGATATTGCCGACCGTGCGAGCCTGGCGCTGGCCGATCGGTTAGAGAAGGAGCTGGGCCGGCGGCCGCTCTATCTCAAGACCGACATACGCGACATCGAGGCGTTGCGGCTATCGGCGGGCAAAGCTGCAGAGGCGCATGGCGACGTGACGGTGCTGGTCAACAATGCCGCGCAGGATGACCGTCATGCCGTCGAAGACGTCACGGTGGAGTTCTGGGACAACAACCATGCCATCAACCTGCGCCCGCATTTCTTCAGCGCACAGGCGGTGGCGCCGGGCATGAAGCGGGCCGGCGGCGGCTCGATCATCAATTTCACCTCGACCTCGTTTCTCATCAACCATCCCGACATGCCGGCCTATACCGCCGCCAAGGCCGGCATCGTCGGCCTCACCAAGGGTCTTGCCGGCAAGCTCGGCGTCGACGGCATTCGCGTCAACGCGATCGCGCCCGGCTGGGTGATCACCGAGCGGCAGAGAAAGCTCTGGGTCACCGAAGAAGCGCTCGCCGCTCATGTCGCCAAACAGTGCATCAAAGAGGTGATGCAGCCGGAAGACATTATCGGCACTGTGCTGTTCCTTGCGTCGGACGCCTCACGCATGCTGACCGCGCAGATGCTGATCGTCGATGGGGGGTTCCTGTGATCTCATCGAGCAAAGCAGCTTCCGTCGCGGCCGTCGACTGGGGCACCACCCGCATGAGGGTATGGCTGCTCGACGGCACTGGCAAGGTTCTCGCCGAGCGGCGCGGCGATGACGGGCTGATCACCGCCCAGGCTAAAGGATTTTCGTCCATTCTCGAAGGGCATCTGGCCGCCATGGGTGCTCCCGAGGCGCTGCCGGTCATCATTTGCGGCATGGCCGGTTCGCGCCAGGGCTGGCTGGAGGCACCCTATGTCAGCGTGCCGGCGCCGATAGGCGCTATCCTCGCCGGCGCTGCCCACATCCCCGGCCAGCGCCGTGATATCCGCATCGTGCCTGGCCTTGCCCAACGCCTCGCCGATGCACCTGACGTCATGCGCGGCGAGGAAACCCAGCTTGCCGGCGCCGGTTTACCGGCAAAGGGACGCCACCTCGTCTGCATGCCCGGCACCCATTCGAAATGGGTGCTGGTCGAGGACGGCTCTGTTGCCGGTTTCGGCACCTGGCCGACCGGCGAGCTGTTTTCGGTGCTGGCCGCGCACTCGATCCTACGCCATTCGCTGGGCGAGCCGCCGAAGCCGGTTGCCGCCGAAAATCCATTTTTCCGGGAGTGGTGCCTGAAGGCGTTGGCCGAAGGCGGTGACATCGGTTCAAGACTGTTCTCGATCCGCGCCGCCAGCCTGCTGCAGGATCTGAAGCCCGAGGATGCCGCCGCCTGCCTGTCCGGCCTGCTGATCGGCGGCGAGATCGCTTCGGCAAGTCGCCGTTATGGGGCGAGTGCCGTGCCCGTCGTGCTGATCGCGTCGGGCGCACTCGGCAAGCTCTATGCCGACGCCCTCGGCCTTGCCGGGCTCGCGGTCAGGGTGGTCGACGCCGACGAGGCGGTGCGTGCCGGTCTTGCTGAAGCCGCGCGCGAAAATGGCATGATCGCTGGAAATGGAGTTGCCGCATGACCGAAACCGCACCTTTTCCAAAGCTCGAGCGGGGTCTGGTCGCCATCCTGCGTGGCCTCAAGCCAAGCGAGGCGGTGGCGATCGGCCAGGCGATCTTCGGCGCCGGTATCGAAGCGATCGAGGTGCCGCTCAACTCGCCCGATCCTTACGCCTCCATCGCCAGCATTGTCGGAGCGCTTCCTCCAACAGCCTTGGTCGGTGCCGGCACGGTGCTCAGCGCCGCCGATGTCGACGGCCTGCACAAGGCCGGCGGGCGGCTGCTGGTCAGCCCCAATATCGATGCCGAGGTCATGGGCCGGGCCATGCACTACGGCATGGTGACGATGCCTGGCGTGTTCACGCCGACCGAGGCATTCCAGGCAATCCGGCTCGGTGCCTCGGCATTGAAATTCTTCCCGGCGAGCGTGCTTGGCGCGGCAGGCATTTCGGCGATGCGCGCGGTGCTGCCGGCCAGTGTGCTGGTCGGCGCGGTCGGCGGCGTTTCAGATAAGGATTTTGCCGGCTACAAGGCAGCCGGCGTCAGCGTCTTCGGTCTTGGCTCCAGCCTCTTCAAGCCGGGCATGAGCGTCGACGAAGTGGCAGCGCGAGCGAAAGCCGCAGTTCAGGCCTGGGACGCGGCGTTTGGAGCGGCATGATGAGCGAGACCATTGTTTCGGTTTTTTCCGACCATGTCTGCCAACTCGGCGAGGGACCAAGCTATGACCCTGCCACCGACACGCTCTACTGGTTCGACATCGTCAACGGCCAGCTCCTCGAACAGCGCCTGTCGGGCGGTGCTGTCAAAATCCACGAGCTCGGTCAGATGGCCAGCGCCATCTGCATCATCGACGACCAACGCCAGCTGATCGCCACCGAGACCGGTCTGCATGTCCGCGACGTCGCGACCGGCAAGCTGACGCTGCACACGCCGATCGAGGCCGACAATGCGGTCACCCGCTCGAACGATTCACGCGTTCACCCTTGCGGCGCGCTGTGGGTCGGCACCATGGGCAAGGGCGAGGAGAAGGGTGCCGGTTCGATCTACTGGTTCTTCAAGGGCGAGCTGCGCCGGCTTTATGCCGACATTACTGTGCCCAACTCGATCTGCTTTTCCGAGGATGGGACCATTGCCTATTACACCGACACCAGCACCGGCCTATTGATGCGCGTCGGCTGCGATCCGGCGACCGGACTGCCGGTTGGCGAACCGAAGGTCTTCGTCGATCACCGTTCGGCCAAGGGCTATATCGATGGTTCGGTGCTCGACCGCGACGGCATATTGTGGAACGCCTGCTGGGGCGGCAGCGTCGTCGAAGCCTATGGACCCGACGGCAAGCTTATCCGTTCGGTGGCGATGCCGGCGACGCAGCCGTCCTGTCCAGCTTTCGTCGGCAGGAACGCCGACCGGCTGGCGGTCACCTCCGCCTGGTCAGGCAAGAGCGAGAAGCAGCGCCTGCTCGACCCGCAAGCCGGCATGACATTCATGCTCGACATTCCAGTCAATGGTCGCTTCGAGCCACGCGTGCTGATTGGCTAGACCCATATCTAGCACTGTCGTGCAGGCGTCCAGCTGACGTCGGTTCCGCGAAAGCCGAATGCGCTCGCCGTGCGATGCTTGAACGCTTCATCGTTTCGCGGGAACGCTGAACCGCTCTATCTCTTTGTTTTGACGCAATTCCGGACGGAAAGCCGTTTCACACTTTTCCTGGAATTGCTTGTCTTATGACTTTCGCTGCCGAATGGGTCAGAAAGGAACGCTGAGAGAGGGTAGCCG
>NZ_JAMYPW010000047.1:0-51804 GCF_040320565.1 Mesorhizobium sp. M0664 | reverse complement strand
GTCACCACCGTGCCATGGCCGCTCGCCCTCAGAGCAGGCGCCGTTCTCCATCCAAAACTTTTTGCAGAACCTTCAGCACACTATCTGACGGCGGGCATGGTGTGAGGGAGGTGCAGCATCGTTTGTCTCCATCGATGGCGCCGCTCGCTCGTGGCGCAGCGGCGCGTTTGTTCCGGCAAGATCAGGCCATGATGCCGGCGCTGCCGCATCTGCCGCGCGGGGGAAGGCGGCAGCGGTCTGAACCGCCGCCGTCATCCGCGAGCGGCCGCGTCAGGGCGTTTTCGGCTTGATGAGCGTCTTTATCGGAACGGCGACTTTTGGAGGCCGGACCGTACTGGCTCCACCGTCGACGGCCAGCCCGCCGCTGTTGAGATAGCGCACCGTATAGTGCAGCTCATAGCCGGGAACTCTGATCCATGTAGGCTTGGGATTGAACTGGTCCGGAGGCCTCGAATACCACTTCGGGATCTGCATGATCTTGGAACCGGCACCGAATCCCGCAGTCTTGGCCGCTACCGCGAAGGCGCTGTCTCTGGGATCGTTCGGCGGCTGGTCGACATTGCCGATGACGACCAGCGAATCGTATTTTCGCGCGTCGAGCCTGAGTACGGGAAGGTTCAGCGCAGCCACGTCGCCTTCGCGCATCGTCAGGGCTTTCTGAACGCCGTCCTCATTGGCATAGACGTTGAGGTTTATGGCCTCGGATTCCGCATAGACGACATTGTTGTGGAAGTCGCGGGCTGGCAGGCGTGTGAGGCTGTCGAAGGTCACTTCAACCGTCGGCTTGGCTATGGCGTCCGTCACCACCAGGTTGCGCCGCGGCACCGTCCAGAAGATGAGATCATCGCCGGTGGCCTGCGTGCCGGCATCGGAGCCGTCTATTGCCGAGCATTTCGAATTTGGAACCGGCGTCGTCACCGGCAGGGGTGCCGAAAACGAGCTGCGTACCTGAGCGTCGATGTAGTTGCCGACGTTGAAAACGTCTTCGAGGATGTTGCCGCCCTCGAAGCTCGCCGGGCCGGGTTGCGAGCGAATGATGACCTGGCTGGAATCGGTCTGCCAGCCGCTGCAGAAGACGTTGACGTCTATGGGAATGCCGATGTGGCGGTCGGAGGTCACCGGGATCGAGACTTTGATGGTCAGGATGTAAGGAACTTTGACAAACCAGCTGTTCGGCTGGTTCAGCATCTGCGTCGCAAAGCGCGACGGCCGCCATTGCTTCAGCGATTCGATCGATGCGCGTGATGATCGTCCCTGGGCGGCCAGCTGTGCGTTGGTGGCGTCGACCTTGGCTTGCGCCAGGTTGCGGACGGTGTTGGTGATCAGGAACACGCCGAGTTCGGCTTTGCAGGGCCTGTTCGATTGTGTGGCGTTGCATGGGGCAAGTGCCGCACTGGGAACCGGCGGCCCCGACGGCGGCGGCTGGGCGGCCGCGGCGGCCGCCATCAGGCAGAAGAACAGCATCGTGCAGGTTTTCAACATGGTATCCTCGCTCTTTCGGTTGGAAACCACCCTCCGGCTAGACAACACCATTTCTTCGACAGCGGTTCATCGCCCGCATGGGGGACGAACCGCGAAACATCGGGCCGGCCCAGCGACGTCGAGACGCCGTCCTTTCGGATTGGATATCTACTGCTTCACGACGCCTTTGGTTGTCGCCATCGGCGCGACGACCTTGGGCTTGGGGGTTTTCGGGCCGGGGTCGACTACCAATGCGGCCGTGCAGGAGCATTTGCCCGAACCGCAGTTCAGGTCGCCCTTGCACATTTTGGAATGCCGCATATCGGTGCAGTCGGCGGTCCCGGAGCAGGAGCAACTGCCTTGCCCAATCGTTCCGGACTGACATTTGAAGCTCCATGCCGGATCGGCGGCAAGGCCGGCCACAGCGAGCGATACGGCAAAAAGCGTCGTCGAGATGAGCTTGCGCATGAATACCTCCCGGTTCTATCGAGCGATGGAACCACGAAGCAGCAACGCCTTCATCTCCCGCGCGGGGGACGAACTCGCATACCGGTGACGATCGTCAATGCTGTCCCTTCAGCACGACGAGATAGCCGCGTTCGACGCGAAGCCGGAACGCGATTTGCCCTGCAGTGCCGGGATCCTTGGAAACCTTGTCGATGACATAGCCGCTGGGATGCGAGCCAAGCCATTCTTCCGGTTTGTCGGTGCTTTCGAACGGCTTTTGCAACCGGGCCAGGAAGCCGACTTCGCCCTGATAGTCGAAAGCCACGGCCCAGTCCGCATCCTTTCGCTCGTAGATGAAGTTGGCGAGCGGCGTCAGATCATAGCGTTTGAACGCGGTTGCCGATGCCACCGCGTGGCCAATGCCGAAAATGACAAGCATGACGATGGCCGAGCTCTTCAGCCTGGCGAGCGGGATCTCCGCCATGAAATAGCCGAACAGGATGACCACGAACGGCAACATCGGCACGACATAATGAGGCTGCTTGCCGGATATCGCGCTGAACACCAGAAACACGGCAACGAACGAGAATGACAGCAGGCGCAAGGCGCGCAGATCCGGCGACTTCGCGTCGATCAGGTTGCGTATCCGCGTGCGCAGCTTCAACCGCCACACCTCGGGTATGAAGATCCACGGTATGAACATGACGGGCAGCAGCAGCAGATAGAAATAGAACGGCCGGCCATGCGAATTGCGCAAATTGCCGGTGACGCGCCCCGCCGACTGGTTCCAGACGAGATCATAAACGAAATTGCCTTTTGTCAGGATGGTCGCCGGCACCAGCCAGATCGCCACCGGAATTAGTGCGGCGAGCAGGGCCAGGCCCACTCCAGCGAGGAAGTTCGGTGTCGTCAGTCCCGCCCGCCGGTCGCGCCAGAACGGGTAGAACAGGATGGGCGCGCCGATATGGATCAGCACCACTGGGCCTTTCGTCAGCACGCCCATGCCGATGAACAGCCCGGCCAGAACGGCCTGCCAGCGGTTGCCGCTGCGGGCAAAGGCAATCAACGACAACAGCGCGGCGAGCACAAAGACCGTCAGCAACAGGTCGAACAGGATCAGCGTCGAATAGATGACGAACACGCTGCTTCCGGCAACCAGCCAGGGGATGCGCCGAGCGATGTCGTCGCGGCCCGGAAACAGGGTCTTTGCCAAAGCCGTCGTCAGCCAGATGACGAGCGAGGAGGCGGCGAAGATGACCAGCATCGCCGCCGGCCTGCTGGCGCCGAAAATGTTCCAGACAAGGTCGATAAGCCAAAACAGCAGTGGCGGCTTCTGCAGATAGGGCGCGAAATTCATCGTCGGGACGAAGATCTGTCCGCTCAGATACATTTCCCAGGTGACGCTGAGATATCGCGTTTCGTCGACGGGCAGCAGTGGCCGGAAAGCGACCGCGATTACGATCAGCCCAAGCAGAAAGAGGTAGGGGAGCAGTCGCTCGGTAGATGTCGGTGTCAAAGATCGAGATCCGCGCCAGAAACCATTTTCATTCCAGCCGAGCATAGTGCCGCGTTTCTGGACCGCGAACGACCGCACCATGATTTTGGCCGAATTGCAACGATGCCGGTTTCGTTTCCCAGATTTTGCGGACGATGGTGTCAAAGGTTTGAAAAACTTACCGGCCGAGTCTTTTGGACCGCTGCCGGTCCGGGGAACCTGAGCAAAATCAACTGGAGCGCAACGGCGGTGACAATTCGCGCATCAACAGTTCGAGCTCGCGCTGATCGCCGGTACCGGTCTTGTCGAAGATCGTCGCCAGCTGCGACTTGACGGTGCCGTCCGAGACGCCGCCGGCCGCGGCAATTTCCTTTCGCGTCAGGCCGGCGGCAACGTGACCGGCGACTCGCCTTTCTGCCGCGGTCAGTCCGAACAGCGCCGCAATGGCGTCCAGCGCCGGGGTCGGTGTCGAACCGGCCGCGGCGATGAAGATCGCTGCGGCGGCGCGTTGCGAGATGCGCGCCGAGATTTCACGCCGCGCCAGCGGCATGACATGGGCCACTGCCGGAACGACCGTCCTGGCCAGGGGAATATTGATGCCGCAAGGTCCGAGCGCGAATTCGTCGCGCGTGCCGAGCTGGACGGCACGGCCGATCGCGGCGTTGGCGTTGGCATAGGTGAAGGAAAGCTGTCCGCGCACGCAAGCGACCGAGATGTTTTCGGCGAGCAGCGCTTCGGCTGACGGGTTGGCGAAGATGATGGTCATGTCTTCGGCCACGATCAGCACCGGATGGTCGAGGCTTTCGATGATGGAACGGAAGATTTCGGCCTTGCGCCGCTCGGCTTCGAACAGGTCGCCGATGGTCACCGCGCGCCGCACATGCGGTGCCAGCAGGCTGACAAGCTCGAGATCCTCGCGGGAAATCTGGCGCCTGTCCTTGTCGGTCACCACCATCAACGTGCCGATCCGGGTCGGCCGCTTCATCAACGCCACCCAGAAGAAATCGTCCAGGCGGTTGGGTTGCACCCATTCGCGCACGATGCGGCTTTCGAGCCATCTCTGTCGCGTATCCGGGCCTTGCAAAGCGTAGATCGAAGCGACGGTGAACGGCACGTCGATCTCCATCTTGGGAACCGCCGCATAGAACGGCACTTGCGAGCCGTAGTCATGCTTCAACGGCTCAAGAACTGCGGGATCGCCGCAGGACACCGAAAATCGCGCGGAGCTGCTGATCGTGTCGATGACGGCGAGCATGGCAAGCTGGCCTTCCGCCAGATTGCAGATGGCCTCGAGTGTCGCCTGCCAGCGGTCGACGTCGGCAATCGAATCGTAGATCGCCTCAACGACCTGCGGCAATGCGCGACCGGCCGTGCCCGCCAGCGATGACATGAGCCCCTCTCATTTGCCGTCCTTGAGGCAACGAAGCTTCAACTGCTAGAATAACGCTGCGTAAGGTTGCCAACAACCTATTTCATCTGCTTCGGACGGCCGCGAAAATAGCATGAACGTATCGCTTTCCCGTCAGCCATTTGCTCGCCTGTTGCGGCAAGACCCTTGCCTTCGCAATGCCGTGACGCCATAAGCAGGAACAGGTGCCGCAGCCGCCGCGAGGACTTGCTTCAAGGACTTGCCACGAGGATTTGGATGAAGACTTTCCTTCTGCAGTTTTTCACCTGGTGGAACAGCCAGACATTGGGAACGCGCTTCCACACCTGGCGGCACGGCAAGAAGGTCGGGCAGGACGAGGTCGGCAACGTCTACTATGAGGGCGGCGTCGATTCGGAAGGCCGCACCCGTCGCTGGGTCATCTACCGCGACTATTCGGAAGCCTCGGCGATTCCGCCCGGCTGGCATGGCTGGATCCATCATCGTGTCGATGTTGCGCCGCCAAGCGAAGACTACAAGCCACGCGACTGGCAAAAGCCGCATGTGCCGAACCTCACCGGCAGCCCCGCGGCCTATCGCCCGAAAGGCTCGGTGCTGACCAACCAGCATCGTCCGCAGGTGACGGGCGACTACGACGCCTGGACGCCTGGTTCGTGATCGATCGCCGCGACACGCGCGCGGTCCCCAAGGGCGCGGTCCCCACGGGGGCGGTCCTTTGTCGCCACAATTGCTGTTTAGCTGTTTGCTGATCCGACAGCAGCAACTAGCCTTGGCGTTAAGAGAATCACCCCGGGCGCAAACCACCGGACCTTGCATGAGCATGTTCAGCCGAATTTTGACGGGCGGATTAACCGCGGTCGTTCTCGCTTCTATGGTGGCGCTTGCTACTGCGCAGGAATTGGCGCCGCCTGCGCCGGACGCGTCGGTGGCGCCTGCAGCACCGGCAGTATCCGAGCGCATCACCAATCCAGTCGCTGAATTCGCCGGCATCGACAAGATCACCGGCCGTATCATCACCTTCGATGTCTACATCGACGAGACGGTGCAGTTCGGCGCTTTGCAGGTGACGCCGCGCATCTGCTATTCGCGGCCCGAAAACGAAGAGCCGAAGACGGATTCGTTCGTCGAGGTCGACGAGATCACGCTCGACCGGAAAATACGCCGTATCTTCACCGGCTGGATGTTTGCCGAAAGCCCCGGGATCAACGCCGTCGAGCATGCCGTCTATGATATCTGGCTGAAGGGCTGCAAGCAGAAGTCCGACGTGCCGGCACCCGCCGCCCCCAAAACCAACTAGGATCTGTCAGTGCGCGGCGCATACCGCGCCCTGCGGAACCGCCGCGTTGCCCGAGCGTTGGTGCCTCTCTACGGAGGAGGTTGCCATGATGATGGCCAACAAGAACGAACTTCTCGACATCGAAAGGGGATTCTGGACCGGCGGTGCCGACTATTTCAAAGCCAATGCCGATACTGACTGCCTGGTGGCCTTCCCGCAGATGGCGCGGGTGATGAGCAATACCGATCTGGCCGCAACTGCCACGGACCCGAACCGCTGGCGCGATCTCGACATCGACCTCAAGGGCATCATCGAGCCGGGCAGCGACATCGTCATGCTGACCTACGAGGCGCGTGCGACGCGGCAAGATGGCGAAGCCTATGCGGCGCTGGTCAGCACCGGCTATGTCCACCGCGTCAATGGCTGGAAGATGATGTTCCACGCACAGACGCCGCTGGTGACGGCAGCAAAAGGCTGACCGGCCGCAAGAGCAATTCCAGGAAGTGTGAACGGCTTTCCGTCCGGAATTGCGTTCCTGTGAAACGATGAGCCATTCCAGGTTATGGAAAAAACACGGCCTCGCCCTTCAGCGCCTCGGCCAGCATCTTCTCGTACTTGCCGCGCGGCACGTCGATTGCACCGAAGCGTTTGAGATGCTCGGTGGTGAACTGCGTATCGAGCAGTGCAAAGCCACGCGCCTTCAGGCGTTCGACGAGGTGAACCAGGCAGGCCTTTGACGCGTCGGTCTCCCTGGCGAACATGCTCTCGCCGAAGAACACGCGGCCGAGCGATACGCCGTAGAGCCCCCCGACCAGTCGGTCGTTGTGCCAGGCCTCGACCGAATGGCAATGGCCCATCCGATGCAGCTCGATATAGGCTTCGCGGATCGGCGCGTTGATCCAGGTCGACCGACGTTCCTCGCGCTTTTCAGCGCAGGCCTCGATCGTTGCCTCGAAGTCGAAATCGATGCGGAACTCGAACAGGTTCTTGCGGATCGTCTTTCTCAGGCTTTTCGGTATGTGGAACCCGTCGAGCGGAATGATGCCGCGCGTCTCCGGCCGCACCCAGAATACTTCGGGGTCATTGGCGCTTTCGGCCATCGGGAAGACGCCGGAGGCATAGGCTTTGAGCAAAAGGTCGGTCGGGATGCGATAACCGGGTGCGTAGGGACGGGTCATCGCTTCGCCCCTGTATCACTCGCCTTCGGCCAGGTATTTTTCCAGCCAATGGATGTCGTAGTCGCCATTGGCGATGTCGGCGTTGCCAACGAGGTCGCGAAACAGTGGCAGCGTCGTCTTGATGCCGTCGACGACGAATTCGTCGAGCGCGCGCCGCAGCCGCATCATGCATTCGACGCGGTTGCGGCCATGCACGATCAGCTTGCCGATCAGGCTGTCGTAGTAGGGCGGGATCTTGTAGCCCGAATAGACGCCGGAATCGACGCGGATGCCGAGGCCGCCCGGCGTGTGGAAATGGGTGATGGTGCCCGGCGAGGGGGTGAAGGTGCGCGGATCCTCGGCATTGATGCGGCATTCGATGGCATGGCCGTGGAAGCGGATATCCTCCTGGCGCACCGAAAGCCCGCCGCCCGAGGCGACGCGGATCTGCTCGTGCACGAGGTCGATGCCGGTGATCGCCTCGGTCACCGGATGTTCGACCTGCAGGCGCGTATTCATCTCGATGAAATAGAACTCGCCGTCCTCATAGAGGAATTCGATGGTGCCGGCGCCGGAATAGCCGAGATCGGCGATCGCCCTGGCGCAGACGCCGCCAATATGCGCGCGCTCCTCGGCATTGAGCGCCGGCGAGGGCGCTTCTTCCCAGACCTTCTGGTGGCGGCGCTGCAGCGAGCAGTCGCGCTCGCCGAAATGCACGCCGCGCCCGGCGCCGTCGCCGAACACCTGCACTTCGATATGGCGCGGCTTCTGCAGATATTTCTCGATATAGACTGCGTCGTCGCCGAAGGCCGCACCCGCCTCCGAGCGTGCCGTCTGCAGCGCCACCTCGAGATCGGCCTCGCTACGCGCCACTTTCATGCCGCGCCCGCCGCCGCCGGCCGATGCCTTGATGATCACGGGGTAGCCGATCGCGGCGGCAATGCGCTTGGCTTCCTTGTCCTCGGTGACCGCGCCGTCGGAGCCGGGCACCACGGGAATGCCGAGGCGTTTTGCGGTACGCTTGGCCTCGATCTTGTCACCCATGATGCGGATATGGTCGCCGGTCGGGCCGATGAAGGTGATGTTGTGCGCGGCGAGGATGTCGGCGAACTTGGCGTTCTCCGACAGAAAACCGTAGCCGGGATGCACCGCGTCGGCGCCGGTGATCTCGCAGGCGGCGACGATCTGGTGGATGTTGAGATAGCTGTCGCGCGACGGCGGCGGGCCGATGCAGACGCTCTCGTCGGCGAGACGCACATGCATGGCGTCGGCGTCGGCGGTCGAATGCACCACCACCGTCTGGATGCCGAGCTCCTTGCAGGCGCGCAGCACCCTGAGGGCGATTTCGCCGCGATTGGCGATGAGGATTTTCTGGAACATCTTTCGCCTGTTCCCGGCTCTACTCGATCACGACGAGCGGCATGCCATATTCGACCGGCTGCGCATCTTCAAACAGGATCGCCGTCACCGTGCCGGCGCGCGGCGAGGGGATCTGGTTCATCGTCTTCATTGCTTCGATGATCAGCAGCGTCTGGCCTTCCTTGACCTTCTGGCCGATTTCGATGAACGGCCTGGCGTCGGGCGACGGTGCCAGATAGGCGGTGCCGACCATCGGCGAGGCAACGGCGTTCTTCGACACGTCGGGCGTCGCCGGCGCGGCCGCTGCCGCAGGCTGCGCGGCTGCCGGGGCATAGGCCGGCTGAGCTGCGGCGACGGCATGGACGGCCGGGGCCTGCCGCGAGACGCGCACCTTCAGATCGCCCAGCTCGACCTCGATCTCGGTCAGGTTGGTGTCGTTCAGTATGCCCGCCAGATCGCGGATCAGCTGCTGGTCAACACCGTTCTTCTTTATCGACATTTTCGAGCCTTCTGTTTGTTGGCCGGTCATAGGCGTGCAGCCAGCGCCTGCAGCGCCAGCGTGTAGCCGAGCGGCCCGAACCCGCAGATCATGCCGACGGCGACCGGTGCGACCATGGAGACGTGGCGGAATGGTTCCCGCGCGTGGATGTTGGAGAGATGCACCTCAGCGACCGGCAGCGGCGCGACGGCGCGGATGGCATCGTGAATGGCGATCGAGGTATGGCCGTAGGCGCCCGGATTGATGACGATTGCGGCGGCCTTGTCGGCGGCCTCGTGGATCCAGTCGACGAGGTCGCCCTCATGGTTCGACTGGCGGAAATCGATCTCCAGCCCAAGTGCGGCACCTGCCTGCTGGCAGTCGTCGGCGATCGCGGCAAGCGTCTTGCCGCCATAGATGCCCGGCTCGCGCTTGCCGAGCGCGTTGAGATTGGGGCCGTTCAGGACGAAAACCGTTTTCAAAAAATGCCGACCTTTCCCGGCGCGGCTAAGCCGGCGCGCCGGACCCTCTATAATGGGCATAGACGCTGGCGAAAAGAGCGCAAGTGCGTTCTTTCGCCGTCCACAACAGCCGGAAAACGGCCCGTGCCAGAAACCCGCAGCCTAATCGAAACCCGAATGCTGATCAGAGCGCGGCCTTCGCCGCCTCGATCTTTTCGGCCAGCACTTCCTGGCCAAGCGCGCCGAACACCACCTCGTTGCCGACGACATAGGACGGCGTTCCGGTGATGGCGAGCTTGGTGGCGAGGTCATAGGTCTTGGAGAAGGCCTCGGTGATGCTCGGGTCCTTCATCTTTTCGCGCAGCGCCGCCTCGTCGGCGCCGAGCGACAGCGCCACCTTGATCGCCGCCGCCTCGGTGGCGCGCCCCTGGCCGCCGAGCAGGGCATTGTGGAATTCGCCGTATTTCTCCGGCTTCATCAAATGGAAGGCCATCGAGACGACGCTCGCCTTCTGCGAATCCGGGCCGAGGATGGGGAACTCCTTGAGCACGAAGCGCAGGTCCGGATCGGCCTTGGTCAGCGCGCGCATGTCGTCGATGGCGCGTTTGCAGTAGCCGCAATTATAATCATAGAATTCGACGATGGTGACCTTGCCGTTCGGATTGCCGACAACACCGTCGAATGAGGAATTGAAGATCTGGTCCTTGGCGTCTTTGATGACACCGAGACTGGCGACGCGCTGTTCTTCCTTCTGCTTGGCCTCGAGTGCCTGCTGGGCCTCCAGAAGCACTTCCGGGTTCTTCAGGAGATAGTCGCGGACGATGCCTTCGACTTCGGCACGGTCGAGCTTGGTACCTGAGGACGTCGTCTGGGCAAGCTGTGCCATGCCGGCCTTCGCCGTCTGCGGATTGCCGGCGACGAAGCCGAACGCCAGCATGGCGAGAGCCGCTGCCACTCCGGTAGTGCCCAGCAGAATTGCCTTTGTCATGATCCTCGATCCTCTTGCCTGTGTTCGGGTCCGCCCGGTTTGGCTGTGTCGCAGCCTGCGTCCGAAAGGTTCACTTCTTCTTACCTGATGGTGCGTAGTTTATAATGTCCTGCGCGCGAAGCCAGCCCGGCTCGCCCCGCTTCATGCTCTGCTGCGCCCGCATGGCGAAGATTTTCGCATTCTTGTAGTCGCCGGAATAGAAATGCCCTTCGGCGGTTGCAAGCTCGGCGGCCGGGATGTTGCCGAGTTCCCCGTAAGCCTGTGCCAGATAGCGGTATCCGGCGGCGTTTTCGCGATCCCGTCCGAGGCCGGTGTTGATCTGCGCCACCGCCTTCTTCAGCGAATCCTGCGTGCCGATCGCCATCAGCGCCTGGCCGTACGAGACCGGCAGCAGCCCCGATCGCGCCGGATCGAGGCTGACCGACTTGGCATAGGCGTCCGCCGCATCCTTCGGCCGGTTCGCCTTCATCAGGATGTCGCCGCGCAATTCCTGGAAATAGGGATTTTTCGGCTGTTCCTTGATCAACGCGTTGGTCTTGGTGAGCGCCGACGCCAGATTGCCGAACAGATAGGTCATCTGCGCGTCGCCATAGCGTGAGGCGAGGCTGCCGGGGTTCTTGCGCATCAATCGCGACGCCGCCGCCTGGCCCTGCATGTAGGCGGCGATCTTGATGCGCATCATGTCGTGGCGCTGCTGCAGTGCCGGAGGGTCGACCTTGTCGACGTAAGGGCTCTGCTTCACCAGCACTTCGAGATTGGCGATACGCTCCTGCGGCATCGGATGGCTGATCCTGTAGGGATCGACTTGCGCGCCCGAGAGCGACAATGCGTTCTGGAAGCGGCCAAACGTCTTCAGCATGCCCATGCCGGACTGGCCGGTTGCATTGAGATAGGTGATCGCCGAACGGTCGGCGGTCATCTCTTCGGTGCGCTGATAAGCGAGGATACTGCGTTGCGCCATCTCGCCGCCGCCGGCCACCACGCCCATGCCGGCGCCGGCGAGACCGCGGCTGTTGCTGGTGGCGCCGGCCACCATGGCGCCGGCGCCAAGCAGCGTCGCCAGGATCGCCATCGTCTTGGCGCGCTCGAGCTGTTCTCGCAATTTCTGCTGGTGTCCGCCGGCGATATGGCCGGCCTCGTGGGCAATGACGCCAATGATCTCGTTGGGCGTTTCGGCCGTCATCAGCGCGCCGGTGTTGATGAACAGCCGGCGGCCGGCAACAAAGGCGTTGAAGCTCTGGTCGTTGACCAGCACGATGTTGATGGCGTCGCCCGACAAGCCCGCCGCCTTGAAGATCGGCCGCGCGTAATCGCGCACCAGCGCCTCGATCTCGGCATCGCGCACAACCGGCACATTCTGCGCAAAGGCATTGACCGAGCCGGCTATGGCGACCACCACGGCAAGCGAAAGCATCGCGAGGGCGCGCGCTGTCCTGGCGATCGTCGATTTGGGTCGGCTCAACATGGCAGGTCCACTGGTAGACGAGTGGGCGAAGGATGAAAAGTCGGCAGCCTAAACTTACCGAACTTGTGATCCCCACACCAATCGGGCATTTGTGCGGCGCGGCCAGCATGGCCGGCACGTGTGGACAAGTGTGGTGGATTGAAAAATGGTTGTTTCGCTTTCGCGCCGCGGCGCGGTCGAACCGTTCCATGCCATGGACATCCTGGCCGAGGCGAATCGGCTGAAAGCCAAGGGCCTGCCGGTCGTTTCTATGGCCGTCGGCCAGCCTTCCGATCCGGCGCCGGCCGGGGTTCGCGAAGCGGCGGCCAATGCCTTGAAGACAGGCCGCATCGGCTATACCGACGCGCTGGGCCTCGCCGGCCTGCGCAAGGCGATCGCGGCGCATTATGGCGAGCATTACGGGCTTGACGTTTCGCCCGAGCGGATAGCCGTCACCACCGGATCGTCGGCTGCCTTCAACCTCGCTTTCCTGGCAATGTTCGATCCAGGCGACCGCGTCGCCATCGCTGCGCCCGGCTATCCTGCCTATCGCAACATCATGGCCGCGCTCGGCATCGACATCGCCGAGATCGAGTTGGACGGCGCCGCCTATCTGCATGCCGAGCACCTGCAAGCCGCGCACCGCGAAAAACCGCTGAAGGGCGTGCTGTTCGCCAGCCCGGCCAACCCGACCGGCGCGGTCATTCCCGCCGGCGATCTCGAGGCGCTGGTCAAAACGGCGCAAGAGCTCGGCATCGCCGTCATCTCGGACGAAATCTATCACCGGCTGGCCTATGCGGCGCCCGACACGACGGCGCTTGCTTTCGGCGCGGATGTGACGGTGATCAATTCCTTCTCGAAATATTATTGCATGACCGGCTGGCGCATCGGCTGGATGGTGCTGCCGCAGGAACTGGTGCGGCCGGTCGAGCGCATCGCCCAGAGCCTCTACATCTCGCCGCCCGAACTG
This sequence comes from Mesorhizobium sp. M0664, assembly GCF_040320565.1. Classification (NCBI taxonomy): domain Bacteria; kingdom Pseudomonadati; phylum Pseudomonadota; class Alphaproteobacteria; order Hyphomicrobiales; family Phyllobacteriaceae; genus Mesorhizobium; species Mesorhizobium sp. M0664. The sequence goes on along the minus strand of NZ_JAMYPW010000047.1, from coordinate 38,881 downwards.
TCCCAGATTGCCGCGATCGAGGCGTTCAAGGCGACGCCAGAGCTGGAAGCGGTGAAGGCGCGCTATGCCTGGAACCGCGAGCTCCTGATGCAACGCCTGCCGGAGCTCGGCTTTGCTTTGGCCGCGCCTATGGACGGCGCGTTCTACGCCTTCTGCGACGTCACCAGGCACACCAATGAAAGCATGACGTTTGCGCGCCGGATGCTTGCCGAGGCGCATGTGGCGGCGACGCCGGGCCGCGATTTCGACCCGCTGCAAGGCCATCGCACGATGCGCTTTTCCTATGCCGGCAGCCACGACGACATGGTCGAGGCGATGGCGCGTATCGAACGCTGGCTGAAGTAGCGGGGGCGACGATGCCGGAGCTCGAACAGGCGCCTCAACTTGAACAGGCGTTGCGCGAGGTCGCCGCCGAAATGGCGGAGCGTACCGATCGCGGCGACGTCGCCAGCTATATTCCCCAGCTCGGCAAGATCGATTCGAAAAAATTCGGCATTGCCGCGGTGACCAATGACGGCCGCGTGCTGACCGCGGGCGATGCCGACGAGGCGTTTTCGATCCAGAGCATCTCAAAGGTGTTCACGCTGACGCTGGCGCTCGGCAATGTCGGCGACGCGCTGTGGCAGCGGGTTGGGCGCGAACCTTCGGGCAATCCGTTCAACTCGATCGTCCAGCTCGAGCACGAGAACGGCATTCCGCGCAATCCATTCATCAATGCCGGCGCCATCGTCGTCTCGGACATCCTGCTTGCCGGCCATCAGCCGCGCGAGGCGATCGGCGAGATCCTGCGCTTCATCCAGTTCCTGGCCGATGACGACACAATCGTCATCGACCGCGAGGTCGCGGCGTCCGAACGCGCCACCGGCTTTCGCAATTTCGCGCTTGCCAATTACATGAAATCGTTCGGCAATCTCCACCATGCGCCGGAACTGGCGCTGGGCGTCTATTTCCACCATTGCGCTATCGCCATGAGCTGCCGGCAACTGGCCCTGGCCGGCCGCTTCCTTGCCAATGCCGGCAAGAACCCGGCGACCGGGCATTCCGTCGTGTCGGCCGAGCGCGCCCGCCGCATCGGCGCGATGATGCTGACCTGCGGCCACTATGACGGCTCCGGCGACTTCGCTTTCCGCGTCGGCATTCCCGGCAAGAGCGGCGTTGGCGGCGGCATATTGGGGATCGTGCCGGGGGTCGCCTCGCTTGCCGTATGGTCGCCAGGCCTCAACGCCAACGGCAATTCCAGGCTGGGTTCGATCGCGCTGGAAAAACTGGCGAAGATGATGAACTGGTCGATCTTCGCGCCATAGTGTCGTCGCCTGAATTGGAGCAAAAAATCCCGCGCAGCCGATCGGCAGCGCGGGATTTTTTTTCAGAAAGTCTGGCTAATGCGCGGAAAAGCTTAGAAAAAGCCCTTCCGTTGCCACCAGCCGGCACGCTTCGGCTTGTCCTCGGTCTTTGCTTCCTCGGTCTTTGCCTCGTCGGCCTTTGCCTCGTCCGGGACGATCGAGGAGACGACCGGCACGACCGGAGCATCCACCGGTACGGGCTTGCGCCGCGACGGCCGGACCTTCGGCGTTTCCTCGGCAGCCGCCACTTCGGTCTCCTGCGGCACCGGCGCGGGGGTCTCGCCGGAAGCCACGGAGGCGGCCTCGGCAGCCGATGTCTCGGCGCCCGCAATCTCGGCAACTGCTTCCGCCGCAACCTTCTTCGGCTTGGCGGCGCGGCGCGGCTTCTTCGGCTTTTCGGCGCTCGGCATGTCGTCGTTCGCCGGAGCACGCACCGCAAGCTCTTCGGCCGGCGGCGCGCCTTCCGGCTCGCCGGTCACGGGCTCTGCTTCCGACACCGCACCTTCCGTCATGGCGGCCGGCTCGCCGGCGCTGGCTTCGATCTCGCCTTCGCCCTCTTCGCGGCGATTGCGCTTGCCGCCGCGCTTGCCGCGCCGGCGCTTCTTGCCGTGACCGTCGTCCGCCGCTTCCGCCGTTTCGGCAACACCGGCCGGCGCTTCACGTTCCGCTTCGGCGCCTTGGTCGCCCGCGGCTACGAAGGCGTCGTCCGTCGGCGCCGAAACGGAAGCACCTTCCACAGCAGCGCCATGTTCGCGGTCCGCGTGTTCACGATCCCCGTGTTCACGATCCCCGTGTTCACGATCCTTGCCGCCGCGCCGTCTGCGGCGCTTGCGGCGCTTGCGATCGCGGCCTTCGCCGTCCTCGCCGGACCTTGGCTGCTGCGGCTGCTGGGCAGGGCGTGGCTGCTCGGCCTGCACCGGTTCCTCGTCTTCCTCTTCGATGACGATCTCGTCCTCGGGTTCTTCCGGCTCGACATAGGCCGGGAACGTGCGCGCCTCGACAAAGCCTTCCGGCTTTTCGGCCAGCGCGCCGCGGAAGATGGCATAGTGTTGTGCACCGACCGCGTCATCGGCTTCGATGGTGATGGTCACGCCGAAGCGATGCTCGAATTCCACCAGCGTGCCGCGCTTGTGATTGAGCACATAGAGCGCGGTCGCCGCCGGCGTCCGCACCGTGATGTGGCTGCGCGAATCCTTGAGCAGGAATTCCTCGATTGCCCGCACCACCATCAGCGCGACCGACGAATCGGAGCGCACATGGCCGGTGCCGCCGCAATGCGGGCAAGGCTTCATGGTCGATTCCAGCACGCTGGCGCGGATGCGCTGGCGCGACATCTCCATCAGGCCGAAATGCGAGATGCGGCCGACCTGGATGCGGGCACGATCGTTCTTGAGGTGATCCTTCAGCCGCTTCTCGACGGAGCGGTTGTTGCGGTTCTCCTCCATATCGATGAAGTCGATGACGATGAGGCCGGCGAGATCGCGCAGCCTCAATTGCCGGGCGACTTCCTCGGCGGCTTCCAGATTGGTGTGAAGTGCGGTGTCCTCGATCGAGTGCTCCTTGGTGGAACGGCCCGAATTGACGTCGATGGCGACCAGCGCTTCCGTCTGGTTGATGATGATGTAGCCGCCGCTCTTCAGCGTCACCTGCGGCTGCAGCATGCGGTCGAGCTGCGCTTCGATGCCGTTGCGCACAAAGATCGGCGTCGTGTCGCGGAACGGCTGAACCACCTTGGCGTGGCTCGGCATCAGCATGCGCATGAAGTCCTTGGCCTCGCGGTAGCCTTCTTCGCCGGAAACCAGGATCTCGTCGATATCCTTGTTGTAAAGGTCGCGCACCGAGCGCTTGATCAGGCTGCCTTCCTCGTAAACCAGGGCAGGGGCCGTGGATTGCAGCGTCAGATTGCGGACGTTTTCCCAAAGCCGCATCAAATATTCGTAGTCGCGCTTGATCTCTGCCTTGGTGCGGCTTTCGCCTGCCGTACGCAGGATGACACCCATGCCTTGCGGCACTTCGAGATCGGCGACCACTTCCTTCAGCCGCTTGCGGTCCTGCGCATTGGTGATCTTGCGCGAAATACCGCCGCCGCGGGCCGTGTTCGGCATCAGCACCGAATAGCGGCCGGCCAACGACAGGTAGGTGGTCAGCGCTGCACCCTTGTTGCCGCGCTCTTCCTTGACGACCTGCACCAGCAGGATCTGCCGGCGCTTGATCACCTCCTGGATCTTGTACTGGCGACGGACCGGCTTGCGGCGGTTGCGCACTTCTTCCAGCGCGTCCTCGGCGCCGACCGATTCGACCTCGTGATCGTCCGGATGCGAGGATTGCACCTCTTCCAGCATGCCGCGATCATTGTCTTCGGAGGTTGCTTCGCCGCTTGTCTCGGCCCCGCTTGTCTCGGGCCCGCTTACCTCGACTTGTGGGACGGCTTCCGAGATTACGTCGGCATCGACGTTGGCAGCGATGGAACTCGAACCGCCTTCGGACGGCTCGGTCTCACCGCGATCGGCGGCTTCATCGCTCTGCCCGGCGGCACCCTCGCTCTGTCCGGCAATGTCGGACATGGTGTTGTCGTCAACGGCATCCAGCTTTTCTGCGACGGCATCTTCGCCGTTCTCGCCATTCTCGCCGTCAGCCGCGCCTGCCTCGCGCCTGTGCTCGCCGCGGTCGCGGCTTTTGCCGCCGCGCCGGCGTCCGCGCTTGCCACGGTCGCGGCTCTGGCGGTCCTCGCCTTCGGCGGCTTCCTCGTCCTCTTCGTCCTGGGCTTCCTGTGCTTCCGCACGCAGCAGCGCCTGACGGTCGGCGACCGGAATCTGGTAGTAGTCGGGGTGTATTTCACTGAAGGCGAGGAAACCGTGACGGTTGCCGCCATATTCGACAAAGGCTGCCTGAAGAGAAGGTTCGACGCGCGTTACGCGGGCGAGATAGATGTTTCCTTTGAGCTGCTTCTTGTCCTGGGATTCAAAGTCGAATTCTTCAATACGGTTACCGCGAACGACGACAACGCGTGTTTCCTCCGGGTGGGAGGCGTCTATCAGCATTTTGTTGGGCATTATTTCGTTTCCTCCCGGCAGCCGTCGGCCGCAGCTTGCGAGGCAATGCCCGCTGCCGTGGACCTGGAACATGGGTGCCGGACAATTGAACGTCCGCCGGCCGCTGCCTGAGCGCCATGGCGGTGCCGCCCGCAGCCGTAGTGGCGCGGTTTGTTGCGGACCTTTCCATGATTGCGCTTGAAGCCATCGTCACCAGCAGAACCTTTTGAACCAAAGCCCGGAAAAAACCGGACCAGCTTGTTTGCTCATACAGAGCCGGCACGGGACAATCCCGGCCGTTTTGCTCACGCAGGCGATTCCCCCGCCACGGGAGCACGCCTGCGAAAATCGTCGCGATCACCGATGCCTTCTTCGCCTGAAGCGAAAGGAGCCGTCTTGCGTCTGACCTGTAGCAGGAAGCTGCGGAGGAGGACGGTTCCAGGATTGCAGTGATCCACCATCGCTTTTATGATTTGGCGGGTTGGAAGGCAACCCCGATTCCCGATGCCGGCAAAAAGCCGTTCCGCAGCGGAAGCCCAGGTTCCAAGCCTTCCATGAAAAGGCTTGGTTAACCTTCTCTGGATACCAATCGTTAATCGAGTTCGCGGCCTGCCAGCACTTTGACAAGCAATAGGGCACTTCGACAAGCGATCGGGCATGACGCCAACGGGAGCGATTGGTAGAAAGATGGGACTGGCAGGCTTCGCAGACAAGGGCCGTCATCATGGAGGCTGGTTGTTCCGCACCGCCTGCCTGCTGTCGCTGATCCTGGCTTGCCTGGTCTTTTCGCCGCTTTCGCGTGCTGCCGACGTACCGCTCGGCGCCACAAGCTACAAGATGGCCGGCGATGCCACCAAGATGCGCATCGTCATCAATTTCGACCGCGAACCCGACATCAAATGGTTCCTGCTGCGCGGCCCCAATCGCCTGGTCATCGATCTGCCGGCCACCAGATTTGCCCTCAATGCCAGGGATGTAAAGCCGCGCGGCCTTGTCCGCACGGTGCGTTACGGCGAGCTCGGCGAGGGGAAATCGCGGCTGATTCTCACCGGCAAGGGACCGTTCGCCGTCGACAATCTCGACGTGCTCAAGAACGGTGACGGCAACGGCTACCGGATCGCCATCGACATGTCGGCGGCCTCGCAGCGGGAATTCGACGCAGCGCTCGCCAATCAGGCGCTGACCACCGGTTCGACGGTCTCCGCCGACAAGGCCGGCAGGGTCGGTACCGGGCCGGTCTCCAATCCGGGCCATCGTTTCACCGTCGTCGTCGATCCCGGCCATGGCGGCATCGACGGCGGTGCCGAGGGCCTGAACGGTACGGTCGAAAAGAACGTGACGCTCGCCTTTGCCATGGAACTGCGCGACAAGCTCGCCGCCAGCGGCAAATACGACGTGTTCCTGACGCGCGAAACGGACGAGTTCCTGCGGCTCGACGACCGCGTGCGCATTGCCCGACAGCATGAGGCCGACCTGCTCATCTCGATCCATGCGGACACGATCAGCCTCAAGGGCATTCGCGGCGCAACCGTCTACACCGTGTCCGACAAGGCTTCCGATCCCGAGGCGCAGGCGCTTGCCGACCGTGAAAATCTTTCCGACCAGTTCGCCGGCATGGAGATCAAGGACGACAGCAAGGAAGTGACCGATATCCTGATCGACCTGATCCGCCGCGAGACGCATAATTTTTCGATGAGCTTCGCCCATACTCTCGTCGGCCAGCTTTCCACCAGCGTCGGTCTGATCAACAACCCGCAGCGTTCTGCCGGCTTCAAGGTGCTGAAGGCGCCGGACGTTCCATCCGTGCTGGTCGAACTCGGCTATCTGTCGAACGCCAAGGACGAAGCGCAGTTGCTCAGCGCCGATTGGCGCAACAAGGCGACCCAGAGCATAACCAACGCCGTTGCCCTGTTTGCTTCGGCCAAGAGCGGAACGGGGGCCGGAGGCTGAAATGTCCGCCGGCGCCCACAACCTGAAGCAGCGTTGCACGGCGACAACACCCTGTGCTTTTATTTCCGGCATTCGAAACCGAAATCCCGCGCTGCCGTATTTTGCCCACATGGTCGCGACATGGATTTTGCGATTACGGTTTGGGATCGTCCCGAAAGCTTGCGTGAAGGGCGGCTTCGTTTAGGAAATTCCCGAACCAAGGACTGGAGCGGGTATGATTCGTCTCATTGGCTATTTCTTCGGCATCGGCACGACGCTGGCCCTTTTGGTCGCGGCGGGCGTGGCGATCTATATCGGCCATTTGTCGAAGGACCTGCCCGATTACGAGGTGCTGGCCAAATACGAGCCGCCGGTGACGACCCGCATCCACGCGTCGGATGGCGCGCTGATGGCCGAATATGCGCGTGAGCGGCGGCTTTATCTGCCGATTCAGGCGATCCCGGATCGTGTCAAGGCGGCCTTCCTGTCGGCCGAGGACAAGAATTTTTACAATCACCCCGGCATCGACGTGACCGGCCTTGGCCGGGCCATTGTCGTCAACCTGCAGAATGTTGGTTCGGGAAAGCGCCAGGTCGGCGCCTCGACGATTACCCAGCAGGTGGCGAAGAACTTCCTGTTGTCTTCAGACCAGACCTACGAGCGCAAGATCAAGGAGATGATCCTCGCCTTCCGCATCGAGCAGGCCTACTCGAAGGATCGCATTCTCGAGCTCTATCTCAACGAGATTTTCTTCGGCTTCGGCGCCTATGGCGTCGCCGGTGCTGCACTCACCTATTTCGACAAATCGGTGAACGAGCTCACCGTGGCCGAAGCCGCCTATCTCGCCTCCCTGCCGAAGGGGCCGAACAACTACCATCCCTTCAAGCATGCCGATCGCGCCTTGGAGCGCCGCAACTGGGTGATCGACCAGATGGTCGAGAACGGCTACGTCACGCATGAAGAAGGCGAGAAGGCCAAGGCCGAGCCGCTCGGCGTCACGCCGCGCCGCACCGGCAACTATCTCTTCGCCGGGGAGTATTTCACCGAGGAAGTGCGTCGCCAGATCATCGCGCGCTACGGCGAGAATGCGCTCTACGAAGGCGGCCTTTCCGTCCGCACGACGCTCGATCCGAAGATGCAGCTGATTGCCCGCAAGGCCATGCAGAACGGACTTATGAAGTTCGACACGCTGCGCGGCTACCGCGGGCCGGTCACGAGCATCGACGTTGCCGGCGACTGGGGTGTGCCGCTGGGCAACGTCAAGCGGTTGGAGGACGTGCCGGAATGGTCGCTCGCCGTCGTGCTCGACAGCTCGGCCACCGGCCTGTCCATCGGCCTGCAGCCGACGCGCCAGATCTCCGGCGAAATCGTCAAGGACCGCGTCGAAGGCACCGTCAGCAAGGAAGACATGAGCTTCGCCATGCGCCACGTCGTCGACGGCAGGACCGTCAAGGCGAAGTCGCCCGCCGACGTGCTGAAGCCGGGCGACGTGATTTTCGTGCAGAAGAACGACGGCTCGGACAACAGCTACAGCTTGCGCCAGGTTCCCGAAGTGGAAGGCGGCCTGATCGCCATGGACCCGCATACCGGACGCGTCCTGGCCATGGTCGGCGGTTTCTCCTACGCGCAGTCGGAGTTCAACCGGGCGACGCAGGCCATGCGCCAGCCGGGGTCGTCGTTCAAGCCGATCGTCTATTCGGCCGCCCTCGACAATGGCTATACGCCCGCCTCCGTGATCATGGACGGGCCGATCACCATCCAGAGCGGTAACACGACCTGGACGCCCAAGAACTACGACGGAACGGTGGCCGGCCCGGCGACCTTGCGGTCCGGCATCGAGAAATCGCGCAACCTGATGACGGTGCGGCTTGCCAACGACATGGGCATGAAGCTGGTCGTGGAATATGCCGAGCGTTTCGGTGTCTACGACCACCTGGCGCCGTATCTGCCGATGGCACTGGGATCCGGCGAGACGACGGTGATGCGCATGGTGTCGGCCTATTCGATCATGGCCAATGGCGGCAAGTCGATCAAGCCGTCGCTGATCGACCGCATCCAGGACCGCTACGGCAAGACCGTCTTCAGGCAGGACGAACGCGGCTGCTCGAACTGCAACGCCGCCGAGTGGCAGAACCAGCCAGAGCCGGAGCTGGTCGACAACTCCGAGCAGGTGCTCGATCCGATGACCGCCTACCAGATCACATCGATGATGGAGGGCGTCGTGCAACGCGGCACCGGCGCCACCATCAACGAGCTCGGCCGTCACATCGCCGGCAAGACCGGAACGACCAACGACGAAAAGGATGCCTGGTTCATCGGCTATACGCCGAACCTCGTTGTCGGCCTTTATATGGGCTACGATCAGCCGAAAGGCCTTGGCAAGGGCGCGACCGGCGGCGGCCTTGCCGCGCCGATCTTCAAGGATTTCATGCGCGTGGCACTGGACGGCACGCCCAATGTCGACTTCAAGGTTCCGGACGGCATGAAGCTGATTGCGATCAATCGCAAGACCGGCATGCGAGCCAACGCGGGTGACGCCGGAACCATCATCGAAGCCTTCAAGCCGGGTACCGGTCCCGCCGACAGCTACTGGGTGATCGGCATGGGTGCGGACGGCTCCAACGCCACCGGCGGGGCGCTGTCGCCGCAGGCCAACCAGGCCATCCAGTCGGGCGGCGGCGGGCTCTACTGACAATCGCTACATCGGGTCGGGCCGGCTTGACGATGATGGTCGAGCCGGTCCATTCCGCTTTACAGGGGCCGGTACATTACAGGGGCCGGCGCTTTACAGGAGACCGTGCCGTCCCTATGTATCGCGCCACCAAACCGCCATCCAGCAACAGGACAGAACAGCCAGCCATGCGCGCGGAAACGCAAAACATTGTCGACGAGATCAGGCAGGCAATCACCCTGCTGAGGAGGCATCTTTGACTGGGACCAAGCCATAAAGCGGCTTGAGTACCTGAACGTCCGTGCCGAGGATTCGAGCCTCTGGAACGAGCCGCTGGAAGCACAAAAGCTGATGCGCGAGCGTCAGGGCCTCGAGGAAGGCATTGCCGCGGTCAAAGGCCTCACCCAGGCCCTGGAAGACAATATCGGCCTGATCGAACTTGGCGAGGAAGAGGGCGACGAGGGCGTCATCGCGGAGGCCGAAGCGGCGATCCGCTCGATGCGCGGCGAGGCCAAGGCGCGCCAGATCGAAACGCTGCTGTCGGGCGAGGCTGACGCCAACGATAGCTATCTGGAAGTCCATGCCGGCGCCGGCGGCACCGAAAGCCAGGACTGGGCCTCGATGCTTCTGCGCATGTATACGCGCTGGGCCGAGCGCCGGCGCTTCAAGGTCGAGGTGCTTGAAGTGCATGACGGCGAAGAAGCCGGCATCAAGTCCGCCACGCTGCTGATCAAGGGCCACAACGCCTATGGCTGGCTGAAGACGGAATCGGGCGTGCATCGTCTCGTGCGGATTTCGCCCTATGACAGCAATGCGCGCCGCCACACCTCCTTCGCCAGCGTCTGGGTCTATCCCGTCATCGACGATACGATCGACATCGACGTTTCCGAATCCGACGTCCGTATCGACACCTATCGGTCGTCGGGATCGGGCGGCCAGCACGTCAACACCACCGATTCGGCGGTGCGCATAACCCATCTCGCCACCGGCATCGCGGTTGCCTGCCAGGCCGAGCGCTCCCAGCACAAGAACAAGGCCAAGGCCTGGGAAATGCTGCGCTCGCGGCTTTACGAGGAAGAGCTGAAGAAGCGCGAAGCGGTGGCGAACGCCACCGAAGCGTCGAAGAGCGATATTGGCTGGGGCCACCAGATACGGTCCTACGTGCTGCAGCCCTATCAGCTGGTGAAAGATCTGCGCACCGGTGTCGAGAGCACCAGCCCGTCGAGCGTGCTCGACGGCGACCTCGACGATTTCATGGAAGCCTCGCTGTCGCAGCGGATCGAAGGTGGCGCCGGCGAAACGGTGGCCGATATCGACTGAGGCCGCCGGGCACCAATCCGGCAGGAATGTGGGTTCATCACGCGAGAGTTACGGCCATCGCGCGAGAGTGACGAGCTCTCAATTTGCACTTACCTGTCGTTCTACAACTTTGTTTTTCATCGGATTTTTCAAAAATCGATTTCCGCTTTTGACTCGGATGCCGCGGGCCGCCGGTGCCAAGCCTGGAACCAGCGCGAGCCAAATCCCGTTATTGGCGATCCCGCTGCCGGGGTTGACCAGGTTTCGTCAATCAGGACGGCAGGTTGGTTCCGGCTGCAGAGGTCGGCGTTCGGTTGCGACAGCAATTGCTTGCGCCGACCAAGGAATCAGCCCAGCATTCATGCGCTGGGGAGGAAAAAAGCATTTATGGCCGGACGCGGCGTATCTGCGACCTGACGATCCGGCCACTGGGAAGACACGTTCCGGGAACGGGCAAGCGAAATGCTTGACAACCGTTGATAGGAACTGCGCTCATGCCTGCTCTCACAACCAGACCGGCCCCAGTCGCCCGCACGGCGCGCCGACTCCTGAATTCACTTGTCGCGGCAGTGGTTTTGATAGCTGCCGCCATTCCATTTGCGGCGCCTGCTCTGGCGCATGATGCCAAGCCGACCGCGGCCATGCCGCAAGGCTGGAGCTATCCCTTCTCCTGCTGCTCGGGCTATGATTGCCGCGAGGTCTCTCAGACATCGATCAGCGAACGTCCCGAGGGCTATGTCATCAAAGGAACCGGGGAAGTCGTGGCCTATAGCGACAAGCGGATCAAGAATTCGCCCGACGGCGAATATCATTGGTGCTCCGTTGCCGGTGCCAATGACGGAAAGACCATCTGCCTGTTCGTGCCGCCATCGTCCTACTAGCGCATGACGCCCAAAAGCTTGCCCACGGGCTGACCCGAGCGTGTGCAGCGGTTTTGGATCGATGGGCCTTCGATCTGTGCATCGCAGGCTCACAAGCCTGCTGACCGGCAGTTGTCAGGAGCGTTTCTTTATGCTGCCTTTGCCGTACGGGGCGGCGGCATTGTGAGGGACCAATTCATGACCATCAAGGCAAGCTGCCACTGCAAGGCGACGACGTTCGAGGTCTCGCAAGCGCCGCAGACAGTGACGCGATGCACCTGTTCCTTCTGTTCGAAACGCGGTTCGTTGTGGGCCTATTACACCCCATCGCAATTCAGGCTCACCAGCCCGCCGGAGAATGTTTCGTTCTACCAGTGGGGATCGAAAACCATAAAACACGGCTTTTGCGCCACCTGCGGCTGTGGCACCTTCACCGAGACGCCGGACTGGTCGACAGGCGAGCCGAATTTCGACAATCCGAAGATCAGCGTGAACTCGCGGCTGTTCGACGATTTCGATCTCGACAAGGTCGAAGTGGTGGTCATCGACGGCAAGAATCTCTGGTAGCCGGTCGAATTGCGGTGGTCGCGCGAGCCGCTGCAGGCGTGTGGAATTGAGCCGGGGAAAGCCGCGGCAGCGGCTTTTGCTGGTCCGCTTTTCGCCGCATTTCATGTTACAAGTCGCTGGAAGGGCTGATGCGGTGCGCCGTTGCGCGGCCGTGGAATGGAGAGGGACCACCATATGAACAAGATTGTGCTCGCCGTCGTGGCGACGGCTGTGCTCGTGAGCGCATGCACCACCGATCCCTACACCGGGGAACAGAAGGTTTCCAACACCGCTGCCGGCGCCGGTCTCGGTGCTTTGGCGGGTGCCGGGCTCGGCATGCTTGCCGGCGGTAACGACCGCCGCAACGCGCTGATCGGCGCGGGCATCGGCGCGCTTGCCGGCGGTGCCATCGGTGCCACCATGGACCAGAACGAGGCCGAACTGCGCCGACAGCTTCAGGGCACAGGCGTCAGCGTCACCCGCACCGGCGATCAGATCATCCTCAATATGCCGTCCGACATCACCTTCAACGTCGACCAGGACGCGGTGAAGGCCGGTTTCTATCCGGTGCTGAATTCGGTGGCCCTTGTGCTGAAAAAGTTCCGCCAGACCACCGTCGACGTGTTCGGCCACACCGACTCGACCGGCAGCGACGAGCACAATTTCGACCTGTCGCAGCGCCGTGCTTTGGCGGTCGCCAACTATCTGTCCGGACAGGGCGTCGATTCCCGCCGCTTCGCCGTCACCGGCTTCGGCAAGACACGTCCGATCGCCTCCAACGCGACCGCTGCCGGCCGGGCTCAGAACCGCCGCGTCGAGATCCAGCTGTCGCCGCTTACCTGAGGCAAGCGCACGAACCGGCCGCGGCCCCGCAAGGGGCCGCTCTAATGGCTATGTCGGCCCTCCGTCCGCCGGCATCCTTCGTTCGTGATGTCAGGACCGGGCCGGCTGATCGACAGTCGCGGCAACGATCCGGCGCACGATCGGAAGCACAATCAGCAGACTGGGAAACGCGACAAGCCATGAAGCGCCCCATGCATAGCTCCAGGCCGCTATGAACCCGTTCGTCCAGCCTGCGCCGATTGCCGTCGAAACCGCCGAGACAATCGAGGACATCAGAATCGAAAGAACCAACGGCATCACCACCGCGCCGTAGGAGGGCGGCAGCTTTCTCAATTTGAAGGCTCGGTCCGGTGATGCTTGCATCGAAATCTTCCTAATCAAAAAAATTTGCGTAGGCGTTATTGTGAGGACGATCAGGCGGCATATGCCGTCTGCAGCGCCAATTCCTGAATGAAGCTTCGCAGCGAACGCGGCTCGCGGCCAAGCACGGCACGCAACGTCAGGCTGTTTCCGCCGAGGCCGTATTTGGCGTAGTGGCTGTGTACTTTGGCCAGCATCTGCAACTGCCGGTCGGTATAGGGAAGGCGGGCCTTCGCCGCCCAGTCCTGAAATGTCGGCTCGCCCGCCGAAACCGGCCGGCCAAGCGCTTCGCTCATCATGGCGACGACCTCTTCGCGGCTGTGCATACCGTCGGCGCACAGCTCGAGGGTCGCATAGGACAAGCGCGCTTCGGTCAGTGCGATTGCCGCCACTTCAGCCACATCGCGATAGTCGACGCGGGCGAGCTTCGCCGTCCTTGGAAACGGCTCGGCGAAAACGCCGTGCTCGACGACGGACGGCCAGGCCGGCGCGATATTTTGCATGAAATTGGCCGGGTGCAGAATGGTGTACTCCATGTTCGTCGAATAGAGGGCAGCTTCAACGGGTACCTTGCTTGCATGGTTTTCCAGCCTCGTATTGGTCGGCTGGATCACCGACGAAAAGACGAACTTTCGAACGCCTGCTCGCGCCGCCGCCTCAACCATGGCAACCCCCATGGCGGCTTCGTCGGGAGCAAAGGCCGGTCCGATGTGAAAGACACCGTCGACACCTTTCACGGCCTGCTCAAGGCTCCGATGGTTGCGCAGATCTCCGATCGCGATCTCGGATGCGCCGCCTTTCCGGGCTTTTTCGGCACTCGCGGCGTCACGAACAAGCGCTCGAACCCTGGCATTGCGGCGGACGAGTTCAGGCACCACCAAACCGGCAACGCGGCCTGCGGCGCCTACGACCAGGACCGTTGGACTGGGTGTTCGCATGACGATCTCCTTCCTTTGAGTCTGCCTTTCGGCCTGTGCAGGGAAGATAAAATCTAGCGAACTTCGTTACAATTGATCGATTTTGCGATAGGTTCTCCCGATTTTCGGTAGAAAGGAGCGATGAGCGATGAGCCGGATAGATGATTTCGAAGCCTTCATTGCCATTGTCGAGCATGGCAGTCTGACGGCTGCCGCACGCCGGCTGAACCGCTCACTGCAGTCGGTCAGCCGGTCCCTGGCGACATTGGAGGAATCAATCGGGGTCGAGCTTCTGCACAGGACGACACGCCGCTCGACGCCGAGCGAAGCCGGAGCGGCCTTTTTCCAGCGCATCAAACCCGCCGTCGAGGAAATTAACGAAGCCAGGCTTCAGGCGGCCAATCGACGGTCGGAGCCATGGGGCATCCTGCGTGTCAGTGCCCCGGTTCTGTTCGGCCCGGACTTCCTCGTGCCGGTCATCGCCGATTATATGCGGACATATCCCCGGGTCGAGGTTGACCTCCAGCTTTCCGATGAATTTGTCGATCTCGATGCCGAGCGCCTCGATTTGGCTGTCCGAATCGGCAATTTGCCGGATTCCAATTTACGTGCGAAGCGCCTGGGCGCGCTGCGGCGCGTGGTGTTCGGCGCACCTGCCTACTTCCAGCAACACGGCCGACCGGCCCATCCGCTCGAATTGCGTGAGCATCAATGCATCGTACGAACCGTCGACGGCCGCCCAGGCGAATGGATGTTTCAGATTGAAGGCAAGCCCCGGCCGGTGAAGGTCGCGGGTACCTTCCGGTCGAATTTGATGATATCGATCTATGCGGCCGCGGTTCACGGATTGGGTCTGGGCTACTCGCCGCTTTGGCAGGTAAAGCACCTGGTGGACGATGGCCGCCTGGAACTGGTTCTAACCGAATTCGAGCCGGTGCCGGTGCCGATACACGCCGTGTGGCCGGAAGGCAGGTCGTCCTCAGCCAAAGTTCGCGCTTTTCTGGACCTGCTGGCATCCCGCCTGGAGCTCAGGGATCTTTAGCTATATAGCGAGCCTAGCGGCATACGGATCGCCGGCAGCACCAAAATCGACCGCCTCGCAGCAACGCCACAAGATTACCGAGAGCAGTACTTCTCAAAAGAGGGTGCTTCGCGCGTCGGCGGGGCCGCGCGCGAGCCGTGTCAGACCTTGGCGACGATCCGCATGAAGGCCGGCATGTCGTCGCCGAAGCCGACGGTCGCGTCATTGTCTTCCTGGCGCTGGCGGGCAGGGCGCTCGCGCTGCGGCCTGGTGTCGCCCCGTTCCGGCGCGCGCCGTTCGTTGCGATCGGGCGAAGCCTTGCGTTCAGGTGAAGCCTGGCGCTCGCTGTTTTCCGAGCGGATCGCCTCTTTGCGGGTACGCCGCTCGTCGATGTCGGCGATGGTGGCTTCGGCCACGACCGGCTGTTCCTCGCTAACTGCTTCCGGCGCTGCTTCTTCGCTGCGCCTGGCGTGGCGTTCACGCGGTTTGCGCTCGCCCCTGTCCTTGGCGTCGTCCTTGCGGCCGGCACGGCGTGGCGCACCGCGGCCACGGCGCGGGGCCTCATCCTCGCCGCCTTCGCTGGCAACGACCGTCGACAAATCGCCGTCATGCCACTCGATCTTCGTGCCGATCAGCCGCTCGATGGCGTCGATGTATTTGGTGTCCGACTTGGTCGCGATGGTGAAGGATTTGCCCGAGCGCCCGGCGCGGCCGGTACGGCCGATGCGGTGGACGTAATCCTCCGCGTGGATCGGCACGTCGTAATTGAAGACATGGCTGACATCGGGAATGTCGAGGCCGCGCGCCGCGACATCCGAAGCAACGAGGTAGCGCAGCTTGCCGTCACGGAAATTGGCCAGCATCTGCATGCGCGCGCGCTGGTCCATGTCGCCGTGCAGGGCGCCGGCGTCGAAATCATATTTCAGCAGCGAGCGGAACAGCTCCGATACCTCGATCTTGCGGTTGCAGAAGATGATGGCGTTCTTCAGCTCGGCATCCTCGGCTTTCATCAGATTGCGCAGCGTCTCGCGCTTGTCCCAGGGTTTCGGGCCGGATTTCACCAGCCGCTGGGTGATGTTGGTGGCGGCCGATGCTGCCTTCGACACTTCGACGCGCACCGGTGCGTGCAGGAATTTCTCGGTGAGCTTGGTGATTTCCGGCGGCATCGTCGCCGAGAAGAACAGCGTCTGCCTGGTGAACGGGATCATCTCGCAGATACGCTCGATGTCGGGGATAAAGCCCATGTCGAGCATGCGGTCGGCCTCGTCGATGACGAGGATCTCGACGCCGTTGAGCAGGAGCTTGCCGCGCTCGCGATGGTCGAGCAGGCGGCCGGGGGTCGCGATCAGCACATCGGCGCCGCGCTCGAGCTTCTTGTCCTGCTCGTCGAAGGACACGCCGCCGATCAGCAGTGCGATATTGAGCTTGTGGTTCTTGCCGTATTTGACGAAGTTTTCCTCGACCTGCGCGGCGAGCTCGCGCGTCGGCTCGAGGATCAGCGTGCGCGGCATGCGCGCGCGGGCGCGGCCCTTTTCCAGCCGGGTAAGCATCGGCAGGACGAAGGACGCCGTCTTGCCGGTGCCGGTCTGGGCAATGCCCAGCACGTCCTTGCCGAGCAAGGCGTGCGGGATAGCACCAGCCTGGATCGGCGTCGGCTCGGTGTAGCCGGCATCGGTAACTGCGGAAAGGACCTTCGGCGACAGGCCGAGGTCTGCGAAGGTCAACGCTTCTTGAGCGATCTGGGTGTCTGAGGACAAGTTTGGCTGTCTTTGGCTGGTTCGGGGGCGCAACATATGCAGTCGCGGCAAGCGCCGCGCGCCTGCAAGATTGGTATTGCAGGTAGGCGCAAGCCCACGATTTGTCAACACAAACGGGCGGCATTGGTGCGATTGTGAAGCCGTAAGCTTAATCGCGATGCTTAATTTGCGCAGCGGCCGCCGCGCCGGCTCAGTAGCGGAACTGTTCGGCGAGAATGCGCTCGTTCCACGAATGGTTGGGATCGAACAGCAGCGTCGCCGTTGCCGTCGGCGATTCCCTCACCGTGACCGTCGTCACCGCCTTGACCTCGGTGTGGTCGGCGGCGGCGTTCACCGGCCGCTTTTCCGGCTCCAGAATGTCGAAACGCACGATCGCCTTGTTGGAGAGCAGCGCGCCGCGCCAGCGGCGCGGACGAAACGGGCTGACCGGGGTCAGCGCCAACAGCGGAGCGTCGAGCGGCAGGATCGGCCCGTGCGCCGACAGATTATATGCGGTCGAGCCGGCCGGCGTCGCAATCATCACGCCGTCGCAGTGCAATTCCTCCAGCCGCTCTTGCCCATCCACGGTGATGCGGATCTTGGCCGTCTGGTACGACTGGCGCCAAAGCGCAACCTCGTTGATCGCGAGCGCCGAAATCGTCTCGCCTTCGGCCGTCACCGCCTGCATCTCCAGCGGACGGATCGTTTCGGCAACGGCCGCCGCGATGCGCCCGGTCAAGCCGCTGGCGCGGTATTCGTTCATCAGGAAACCGATGGTGCCACGGTTCATGCCGTAGACCTTCTTTCCCGTGCTCATCGTCTCACGCAGGGTCTGCAGCAAAAAGCCGTCGCCGCCGAGCGCCACGACGATCCCGGCTTCTTCGACGGATGCCTGGCCGTAACGCGCAGAAAGGCTTTCAAGCGCCGCATTGGCGTCGGCTGTACCGGATGAGACGAAGGCGAAACGGCTGGCGGTTTTGCTCATGGCTCTCAACGACAACCGATTGGCGATGACCGTCTGGCGACCGATTGGCGGCGACCGGTTGCTGGGCCGCGCCAGCGCCGGGTTAGCATGGGTGGGCATTTCTGCAAAGGGAGGGAGGTGCCTGGAGATGGCGACCAAACAAGCCGCACTCGCGCATCATGTCGGAGGACAAAATGATGTGATGGTTAAGACTCGCCTTAAACTCTCGTAAAGCCATATCGATCATGTTAGCCGGCAGCGGACGGGCGGCGTGGGGGGCTAACCAGTCGAGGCCGATCTATTGCCGCTGGCACGCTTGATTATTGTCTTCCTGATGCTGGCAAGTTTTGCCCTGGCTTTCGCGGAACTGGTGCGCCAGGCGGAGGAAAAGAGCTTTAGACCCGAGCCCACGGCCTCGCGCTGCGGCGACGCGGCGGGGACACCCTGTCCGCAAAGGGCGCTTTGACGCCACAGCGCCAGTGATTATGGGGCTTGCAACAGATGGCAGCCAGCCTGGCGCTTTTGCGCCAGATACTCGTCGATAAGCTGGCGATAGCGAACTTTGCCGAAACTCGGGAAATGGCCGCCGTGCACGACCGAGACATCGAGATCGCGCATGCGCAGCAGCGTTTCGACATAATCGTCGATATCGGAGTGATAGACGTCGTCGATCAGCGGGCCGTCATAGATGATGTCGCCGGAAAACAGGATGCCCGTCCTGTTTTCGTAGAGCGCAATGCCGCCGGGTGAATGGCCGGGCGTGTGGATGACCTCGAAGGCACGGTCGCCGAGATCGACGATGTCGCCTTGCTCGAGCAACCGGCCGGCTGGTGCGGGCAGGATCCGGTAGCGCTTCGTGTCCCAGCCTTGCGGCATGCCGTCGAACATCTCGTCGGTGGCATAGCGGTCGGCAACCGTCCATTCGTTGCGTGGATCGGCGAGGATTTCGGCCTCGGCCGGGTGCACGCAGCGGTCGGGAAATTCGTGATGGCAGCCGATATGATCGAAATGGGTGTGACTGGCCACGCAGGTGGGCTTGCGCTCCGTGACCAGCGGCACGTGGCGGCGCAGGCTGAAATGGCCGAGGCCGGTATCGAACAGAAGATCGCGGTCGCGGCCGCGCACATGCCAGATGTTGCAGCGGAAGAACGGCTTGATCCACGGCTCGTGGATCAGCGTCACGCCATCGCCCATGCGGATAGTTTCGTACCAGTCAGGAGCGTCGATGATTGGAAGCGTGCTCATGTTTGGTCCGCAAGCAGGATGATGTCGCCAGCATCGCACGATACCGCGACAACGTCGCCCGGCTGGACGGCCGATGCGGCCGCGACCTTGGCGATGAAGTGCAGCGCCGGGTCGGTCGTGGAGGTCCCCAGCACACGCTTGAAGCTGCCCTGGAAGACGACGTCGCTGACCTTGACCATGCCAAGCGCCACAGCACCGCCTGCAGCGCCGAGAACAAGATGCTCCGGGCGGATGGCCAGCGCAACGGCCAAGCCGGGCGGCAATGTGCCGGGCAGCGAGAGCGACCCAAGCTTCGTGGTGACGGCGATTTTGCCGCTCTTCGCCTCGGTCACCGTTCCCGATATCAGCGTGCTTTCGCCCATGAAAGTCGCGGAAAAGCGCGTCGCTGGCCGGGCATAGACGCGCTCGGGCGGTCCTTCGTCCTCGATGCGCCCGTCATTCATCACCACGCAATGATCGGCCAGCGCCATCGCCTCTTCCTGATCGTGAGTGACGTGGATGAAGGCGGTGCCGACGCGTTTCTGGATCGCCTTCAACTCGTCCTGCATCTGCCGGCGCAATTTCAGGTCGAGCGCGCCGAGCGGCTCGTCGAGCAGCAGCACCGCCGGCTCGACCACCAGGGCGCGCGCCAGTGCCACGCGCTGCCGCTGACCGCCGGAAAGCTGGTGCGGCTTCTTGTCGAAGGCAGTGGCCAGCCCAACCAGCGCCAGCGCCTCGCGCGCCCTTGCTGCCCGGGTTGCGGCATCGACACCCCGCATGCGCAGGCCGAAGCCGACATTGCTGCCGACGCTCATATGCGGAAACAGCGCGTAGTCCTGGAACACGGTCGTCGTCGGCCGCTTCGCTGGTGGCACGGCAGTGCAGTCCTCGCCGCGGATCAGCACCTTGCCTTCGCTCGGCGTGACGAAGCCGCCGAGGATGGACAGAAGCGTCGTCTTGCCGGACCCGGACGGCCCGAGCAGGATCGTGTAGCTGCCAGGCTCGATCGTCAGCGAGACGTTCTTCAGCACGGTATGCTGGCCGAAGCGATGCGAGACGGAGCTTATATCGACCAGTGGCGCACTCATGCCGGCTTCCTCCGCAACAGCATCAGCTCGAACAATACCACCAGCACGATGGAGACGGCGAAGACCAGCGAGCCGACGGCGTTGGTCTTGGGATTGAGGCCGGAGCGCAGCAGGTTCCAGATCTCGACCGGCAGCGTCGTATCGAAGCGCGTCAATAGGAACGAGATGACGAATTCGTCCCAGGAGAAGGTCATCGACAGAAAGAAACCGGCGAAGATCGCCGGTGCCATGACAGGCACGGTGATCAGCAGCAGCACCGTCCATTCGGGCGCGCCGAGGTCGCGCGCGGCGCGCTCGATGTTGATCTGGTGGTCGCCCATCTGGCTGTAGACGATGGCAAAGCAGAGCGGCAGGTTGATCACGACGTGGCCGATGCCGGCGGCAGTGAGCGACTTCGGCACGCCGGCCCAGTTGAACAGCACCAGCAGCCCCATGCCGATGATGAGATAGCTGACGGTCAAGGGCAAGGTGATCAGCCCGCGCATCAGGCCCGAGCCCGGCAAAGCGAAGCGCGCAAAACCCCAGGCGGAGAGAAAGCCCAACGTGACGGCGGCAGCCGAGGAGACGACCGCCACCAGCAGCGAATTGACCAGAGCCGAAGTCAGCCGCGTGTCGGCGAGCACGGCCTCGTACCAGCGCAGCGAAGGCCCGGTGAAGGGCGGGATCGGAAACGAGGTTGCCTGCAGCGAAAACAGCACCAGAACGATGACCGGTAGAAAGATGAAGCCGTAGATTGCGATGGCGTAAAGGCCGGAGACGAGGCGGATGAGCGCGCGCATGGTCAGGCCCGCTCGATCTTCAGCCAGCGGGAGCAGGCGAGATAGGCAACGGTGACCACCGCCATCAGGATGATCGACAGCGCCGAGGCGAGCGGAAAGTCGCCGCGCCGGCCGATCTGCATCATGACGAGTTGCGGCATCAACAGCTCGTTGTTGCCGCCGAGGATCTGCGGCGTGATGTAGTCGCCGATGCACAGCACGAAGGTGAGGAAGGCGCCGACCATGATACCGGGGAGCGTCAGCGGCAGAACGACATGCAGGAAAGTCCGAACCGGCCCGGCGCCGAGGTCGGCGGCGGCCTTGCGATAGCTGGGGCTGAGCTGCTTCAGATTGGCGAAGATCGTCAGCGTCAACAGCATGACGAAGAAATGCACGAAGCCGATGACGGTGGCCAGCCGCGTATTGGCGAGCTGCAGCGGCTCGCTGAACAGGCCGGAGCCGGTCAACGCATGGTTGACGACGCCGTTCTGCGCCAGCACCAGCAGCCACGAATAGGAGCGCACGACATAGGAGGTCCAGAACGGCAGCACTGCCAGCATCAGCGCCAGCCGCTGCCAGCGCTCCGGCACCTGCTCGGCCAGGATCCAGGCAAAAGGATAGGCGAGCAGCACGGAGATCACGGTGACGATCGCTGTGACCTGCAGCGAGTTCACCATCGCCTGCCAGTAGGACGGATTGGCAAAGAACTGGCTGTAGTTGGACAGCGTGAAGCCGCCGCCTTCATGTGCCGTCAGGCTGGATACCGCCATGGCGACGAAGGGCAGCACGAAGAACAGCAACGTCCAGCCGAGCGCCGGCGTGACCAGCGCCCAGGGCAGGGCACGCCCGCTGTTGACGGCGTTCACGACCGGCTGCCGGTCATTGCGCCTGCAGCATTTCGGTCCAGACGTCCTGCATCTTCTTGTCGAGGTCGGCGTTCGGCGCAGGATAGGACTGGGCGCGGGCGAGGAATTCCGGCTGCTCGTCAAAGCGCAGGATCTTCTTCTGCTCGTCGCTCAACGCCGCCTTGCTGTTGGCCGGCATGCCCCAATAGCAGGACGAGGTGGCGAGCCGCGCCTGGCCTTCGGGGCTCATAATGTACTGGATGAATTTAAGCGCCAGCTCCTTGTTCTTGGAATCCTTGAACATTGCCAGCGACTGCGACCACAGCACGGCGCCTTCGTTCGGGATAGAGAAGTCCAGGGCAGGGTTTTCCTTGGCCAGCCCCGCCGTCACCCATTCGCCGCCGCCGACCAGAATGTCGACCTCGCCGGTCGCCAGCGCCGTCTGGCTGGCGGTCACTTCGCCGACCAGCTTGGCGTTGGCCTTCATTTTGAGCAGCTCTTCCTTGATGGCGGGAAGGTCGGCTTCGGTCAGGTCCGCCGTCTTCTTGCCGATCGCCAGTGCGGCCATGCCGATGACCGGCAGGTAATAATCGTAGATGGCGATCTTGCCCTTGTATTTGTCGCCGGTCAGCGCGGCAAGCGACTGCATGTCGGCCGGGTCGACCTTGGTCTTGTTGTAGCCGATCGTGTTGTAGCCGAACTTTTCGGTGATGCCGTAACGCTTGCCGTCAACGACGGTGGAGCTGTCGATCTTCACCTGCGGAAACAGGTCGGCCAGCGGCAGCTTGTCTTCCGGCAGCGGCTCGAACAGGCCTTTTTCGACGCCGCGCGGTACGTCGATGCTGTCGATCACCATCACGTCCCAGTCGCCGGGCTGCGATTGTTCGACGATGGCCAGGCCGGCGCCCGTGCCTTCAAACTCCTTGACATTGACCTTGACGCCGTTCGCTTCCTCGAACGGCTGCAGCAGCGCCGGATCGGCGTGATCGCACCAGATCAGCGCGTTGAGATCCTGCGCCTGAGCGAGGCTGCCCGCCGCCAGCAGCAGTGCTGCCGCGGCACAGGCGCCTTGGAGATGGCTCTTCAGAACGGAAAGCGGATTCCTGACGGTTGGATTGGGGGTCTTTGGATTGATGGACATCGAGTGTTCTCCCATGCCTTTTTGGCTTGTAGGAAAAAATTGAACCAATTCTAAAATTGAGTCAATTCTGTTTTTGTGGCAAACAGCCGCTATGAGCGGATTGCGGGCAAGGCAGAAGGCGGATCGGCACCGCCGCATCATCGAGGCGGCGGCGGCGCTTTTCCGCGATGCGGGTTATGAAGGCGCCAAGATCGAGACCATCGCCGCGCAGGCCGAAGTCTCGGTCGGTACCATCTACAATTACTACCAGAACAAGGGTGATATCCTCGGCGCCATCGTCTCGATGGAGGTCAACGAGGTGCTCAATGCCGGGCGCGGCGTCGTCGCCAACCCGCCGGCCAACGTCGGCGACGCTCTCGATACGCTGCTCGGCATCTATATCGAGCACTCGCTGCATTATCTCAGCAAGGAGATGTGGCGGCAGGCGATGGCAATCTCGACGCAGCTGCCCGACAGCCCGTTCGGCCAGGCCTATACCGGGCTGGACCGCGCGCTGACCGAGCAGATCCGCGCACTGATCGTCCGCCTGCAGGCGCTCGGCCTGGTGCGTCGCGACATCGACGGGCCGGCACTCGGCGAACTCATCTTCAACAACATGAACATGATGTTCATCGAATTCGTGAAGCGCGAGGAGGCGAGGATTGCCGAACTGCGCACGGCGATACGCAGGCAGAACAGGATATTGGTGGCGGCGATCGGAGTGTAAGAAGATCAAGGGCGAGTTGGGCCTGCAACACAAATCGCCGCAGCCGGAGCATCGCCTACCGGCTGATCAGCCATAGAATGGCCGAGAGCACGATGCTGACCAGTATCCCCGTGGTGATAGGGACATAAAGCCTGAAGTTCTCACGCTCGATCACGATATCGCCGGGCAGCCTGCCAAGGCCGGTCCGGGCCAACCAAGGCCACAGCAGGCCTACGGCAACTATGCTGAGACCAACGACGATCAGAGTTCGCGACATGGCAGCATCCTGCCGGAAATAGCATCGTGCCAGAAATATAGTGTTGACGGGTCTTGCAAGCAGCGCTTCCTTTCGATGTTGCCTCTTGAGTTGAGGTTGAAATCTGATACAACCTAAAAGGGTATCAGGGGAGGGATTGGATGCAGATTTCCATCTGGCATTGGGCTATAGTGCCGCTGCTGATCGGCGTGCCTGTTTTCTTTGCCATTCGGTCAGCCGCAAAGCCATTGCAGGATACTTCGGCTCTCGTAGGTTTCGGAGGCTGGCTTATGCTGCTGGCGATCCTTCAGGCTTTCTCCCCGCTACGCACGCTCGTCTCATTAGGCTCATCGAGTGAAGGCTACCGACAGCTCATGACGCTCCCGAATGGCACTTTGGCGATCTACGGAGAGATTGCCCTCTTGCTGGCGTTTGTGGTGTTCCAGGTGGTTGTGCTCTTTGCGATGCTGCTGCGGAGTTACCGCTTCAAGCAGCTATTCCTGTATCAGTGGTTTGCAATACCAACCGTATTTATTCTGGACACGGTGTGGATCTCAGCGGTTATGAGCGCTCCTGTGAGCTTCGTGCTTACAGCGGATGGGCTGGTAATGCCCGCAGTTTCTTTTGTACTGACCGGGATCTGGGTCGCCTACGTCTACAAGTCGGTCAGGGTGAGAAACACGTTCGACAGGGCCGCCATATCCGGTCAGGTCGCGAGTGCTTCATAGAGCTTGCCGCGAGTCCTGCGTATGGCTGCCGACAAAAATGCCGGGCGCCCAATATGGACCCGGATCATCCGGCTACTAGGCCTGCTCGAGCGAGGATTTCAGGAGCCGGCATGACATGCCCGTGCGGCTTGCAGTAGTCCGGGTCGATCGCGCGATAGCCGAGCAGATGGCCGAGTGGCGCCAGGATCGCCAGCGCCACTCGCTGAATCGCAGGTGGCGGGTGCGTGAAGACGATCACGTCGGCAAATTCTCTGGCGATGACTGCTGCCTGAAGCGGCGAAGGTCTACCTTTTCTGTCCACCTTGCCGGCATTGGCCAGGCCGAAGAGCATGCCGATCAGCAGCTCGAAACGGTTCGGGTCGACATTGTCCGCAGCTGGCGCCCGGTCGACTTCGACCAGGACATGCGCTTCTTCGGTTTTGCTGCTGTTCCACCAATCATGTGCGACGCCTGCTTCGACCGTGGCGGATTGGCCAGGCCCCAGGGCCAAAGTCTTCCCGGCGATGCAAGCGTCGAGACGGCCACGGAGGACGGTAAACCGTTCCGTCAGATTCGGGTGGAAGTGCTCGCCCACCACTGCGGCTCCCGGCCGGGCGGTCAGATGAGCGATGCCAGGTCCCTGGCCGCGGTCTTCGGTGCCGCGCAGGATGACCGCATATTCGCCGGTCACCTTGTTCTCGTAGACATCTCCACAGCGTGACATGGATCGGCTCCGGAGTTTCAGAGCACCACTGCCCGGCAACTCTATCGTCAAAGGCTTGGTCGTTCAACGACGCTCCAACGGGCGATTGCGGAAACACCAGTTGCCGGCTCTTCGTCAACGCGGGCGACCAGCGCTCTACCGAACATGCTTGGGCGGCCGCGCACGCGGAAACGGCACGACCGTCAGTGGCGCCTTGCGGAATTCCGCGATGGCTATTTCTTCAATCAGCGCGTCGAGGACCTCGTTGACGCGTCGGCTCGTTTCATCTGCGCCGCAGAGGCGGTTTTGTGCGCACTCCAAAAGCTCGCGCGCCGCGGCGAAATCGCTTCGCATGACAACACCCGTTGGTTTGGCCCGCCACACGGGGCATTGTCGGCGCGCTTAATTGAGCGAGTGCTAATATACACAGGGGCAATTTAATCGAATGCTGTTAAATGGCCCTGAGCCGGAGAGGGGCCGAAATGATGGCTGTAAGGGCCAGGCACTAATGGGCGTCTCCGTCTCTTGGTATGAGATGCCAAAGCGCAATCTGGCCTCAGATTAAGCCGGCAAGTTCACGCGACGTTTGTGGTTCCCCGACGGGGACGGAACGCGTGGCCCTAAAACGTTCTTGGGCGGCTAAGATATTCTCTGGCGGCGGCAATCTGGCGCCGGTGCTCGCGCAGGAAGGCTGCGCCGAAACAAATGGCGAAGGCCAGTACCGAAAGGCTTGTCGTTGCTCTTGATGTTGGATCGGGGTCGGGACTTGTCAGCAAACGAAAACCGAACGCGAAGGCGAAGACGATAAGGCCGCCAAACATCCCGTTGATGAAGGGGGCGGTCGTGCGTTTCTGCTCCAACGGAAACTCCCATGGTTTCCGATGCAGTTATATGCGTTTGAATTGATGTGCCACCGCTCTTGACGGCCCGACCCTGTGGAAATCGGGGATGAGTAGATATCGATGCGCGTTGGGAAGTCCTCGCAAGCAATCCTTGCTTGCTGGTGCCCCCGGACGGGATCGAACCGCCGACCTTCGGTTTACAAAACCGCTGCTCTACCGGCTGAGCTACAAGGGCACGGCGCTTCGGTTACCATATTTGATGCGCCAGTAAAGACAAAACTCCGTTTTTCGGTTCCCGGCGAACGCGCCGGTTCTGCCGCCAGGGCGTCCTGAAAACGGCCAATTCGCTTCCTATATTGATCGAAGGTGCAATCGCATCAGCGAGGCAGTCGCATGATCAGGTTTGTCATCATTCTCCCGCTCGTCGTCGTGGCTTGGGTTCTCCTGGTGAAGCTCATCAAGGACCTGAAGCACGCCAATATCGACTGGACCGGCGTCACCACCATCATCGGCTTCATCGCGCTCGCCTTCTGGCTTCGCCATATCACCGGCATGGGGTGAGCGAGAGAGTGAGTAGTGAAACCGCGAATTCTCACTACTCACCAATCAAAACGAAATCACTAAGAACCGCTCACTAAGAATTCTCAGAACCTCCGAACCTTTCGCTGCCGCGCCGCGACCGATCTCCAGAGGCGAATGATCGCCTCATTCAAAGATCGAGGAGATCATCATGTCCAAGCGCAGTTTTACTGTAAGCGATGTGCTCCTCACACATTGCTCGGATAATTCGGCCGCTCGGTGTCAGATGCCATTGGCCGCTGAACCTTATGGCAACCTGCGTCACTACCAGTCAGTGGCGACGATTTGAGGCCGTTGATACTGCGAAACATTTCGATATGCTTCCCTTCAAGCCATAAGATTGTCGCGCAGCGCCTGTGTTGGATTTTCAATGCCGAGAAGAAAGCAATTTAAGGGAATTTGCCACGATATTCTTGAAAGCTTTGTCAGTAGATACAACGACCTGGATGGCTACTGGGCTTTGGGGCAATACGCAACCTTTCTGACGGAATCCGGTCAACGGGAGTTGCGGCTACGGCTGCAGAGGGGATCAACGTTGTCTGAGTGCTCCAAATTCAGCGCCTCGGCTACCTACTATCAAGGAGCGGTGTTGCGGCTTATGGATGCGAATGAGATGCCGCATAGCTGGTTTGCGGATGCCTACATCAGATTTTCCATGGTGGGTCCGACGAATGCTCTTTGCGAGGTTGAAATCGTGTCTGATCTCGGCAAGGCTTACCACGGTGATCGCAGGATCGACGTCCGACCTCATAACCCGCTTCGCGAGCACCGGAGAGGAGGCAACTTTGGGCCGTCAAATCAAATGGGCCAGTAAACCCGATCCGAGGCAAGGCATTTGTGCAATGACTGGTTCGGGCCGACTGTCATGGGTAGGAATTCCTTTGTAAGGCGGGATATTTCCAAGGAAGCAGCTCATCGATCCGGCATTGTTTATGGCCGCTGACGATGGCGGTGAGTGTGCTCGTCAGATAGGACAGCGGATCAAAAGTATTGAGTTTGCAAGTTTCAATGAGCGAGGCGATGGTCGCCCAGTTCTCGGCCCCAGCGTCGTGCCCTGCGAAGAGTGCGTTCTTGCGATTGAGGGCTATCGGTCCGATGGTTCGCTCGACGCTGTTATTATCGATTTCGACGCGGCCGGCGATCAGGAAGAGCTTCAGGCCATCCCGGTATTTGGCGATGTAGGCCAAAGCCTCGCCGAGTGGGGACTTGGCCGCGACGCGCGACCGTCTCCATCGCCACTGGCGCCCTAGCCGGCACCGCCTGTCGTCGTCGGCCCACGGCACGCATCATCATCATCACCATTGGCATCACTGGTGGTGGTGGCACCACCATCATCATCACCATGGAAGGTGATCATCTTCCTTTGATTAGATGATCCACTTGGCGAAAGGGTGGCTTCGGCCGCCCTTTTTGCGTCATGAGCCAGGATCGTTGCCGTCGGCCGAAGAGACCCGAAAAATGTTTGAACCTTTTTCTCCGCCGCAACGACTGATGGTCAAGAGGCGGTTGGATCGCCTCCCACAACAAGGAGATCGTCATGTTCAAGCGCACCATCATTTCCGGCCTCGTCGCCACCACTGTCGCCGCCGCCATGCTGGTCGGCACCGTTCAGCCGTCGGCCGCCCATCACAAGCACAAGCACCTCGGCATCGGCATTGCCGAGGTGTCGGCGGCTTCCTGCTCGGCAGCGCGCTGGCCCAGCCGCGCACCGTCTATATCGAGGAAGACGGCGGCTCGTGGCACGTCCGGCGCTGCCTCAATCGCTACCAGAGCTACGACCCGTACTCGGACACCTATGTCGGCTACGACGGCTATCGCCATCGCTGCTGGCTTTGAGGGCCACGATGCCAGCTTGGGAGGACGTGACCGTTTCATGCAACCGGAAGGGCGCCCCACTGGCCCTTTTTCTGTTGTTCGGCGATAGGCTTCCTGTCGAAATCGACTGACTATCAGTGTCGGCGCTGCCCCTCATCTGCCTGCCGGCATCTTCTCCCCGTATAGTGATGGGGAGAAGGGACGCTCTCGGCGATGACTTCGGCAGTCTCCAGCGCTGCAGAGGGCGCCAAGGTCGCGGTCAGCTTCTTTCTCCCCGTCACTATACGGGGAGAAATGCCCGGCAGGGCAATGAGGGGCAGCGCCAGCTTCAGTCTCCAAGCAATTTAGCTATCATTTGTCTCCGATTTCACCAGGAACCCGGCAGTATACAGCGATTTCCCAACAGCCTAGTCTGCACCGATAGCGAAACAGGGAGAGGGCGCTTGGGCGAGCACGATCCGAACGAAGAGCCGATCGAGACGGTTTTCCGCAACGGCACAATCACCACAGTCGGCATCCTGCTGGCGTTCTCGCTGGGCTTCATCACGCATTGGGCCGCCAACCCGATACCATGGGAAATCTATCACCTGGCCGCCGTCGTGCCGATTTTGATCGGCATTGCCCTGCAGATACGAGCGCTGCGGTTGCTGCTCGACATAACGTCTCTACAACGGCGCGTTTATGAACGCGCCAATCGTATCTTCATTGCCGGCCTCATCTTCACCGCCTGCGGAGTTGGGCTGGCGATGCTGCTTGATTTCTACGACCTATCGACCAAGAGCGCGGTGCCCGGGGCCTAGCTCTGGCCATCCTGGCAGATGTCGCACCATTCCGCGCTGGTCAGCGCTGCTATGCGCTCGGCTCGCTGCCAAGGCCGGGAGGGGTCGGCAGTCCGCCGATCATCCTCGTCACCTCCGCCGCCGCATCGTGCACCAGCGGCCCGATCTCGGCCAGCCGTTCCGGCGTGACCCGTACTGTCGGCCCGGAGACCGAAACGCCGCCGATCGGCTCGCCGAATTCATTGAAGATGGCGGCGGCAACGCAGCGCATGCCCGGATGCCGCTCCTCGTCGTCAACCGACCAGCCGCGCAGCTTGATCGTCACCAGGTCGCGGGCGAGAGCCGAGATATCGGACAGCGTGTTTTCGGTGAAGCGCTCCAGCCCGGCCCGGCGCAGGATGGTGGCGACGCGCTCCGGCTCGAGATACGCCAGCACCGCCTTGCCGATGCCCGATGCATGGAAAGAGCTGCGCGTGCCCGGCCGGAAAAAGGCGCGGATCGCCTGGTGCGTCTCGACCTGACTGACGAAGACGACGCAATCGTCCTCGGCGACGCCGAGATTGGCGGTCTCGCCGGTCTTCTCCATCAATTCCTGCATGACGATACGGGCGCGGTCGACCAGCTTGCGGCGGCGCAGGAACGCCGCCCCCATGCGATAGGTCTCGACGCCGATCGACCACAGTTGGTCAGGGCCGTCGAACTCGACCATGCCGTGGTTTTCCAGCGTCGTCAGCATGCGGTAGGCGGTGGATGCCGGCAGACCGGAACTGGCGGCGATCTCGCTCAGCGACAGGCCACTGCCATCGGCGACGATTGCCAGGATCCGCAGCGCCCGGTCCAGCGACTGCACCGAGGCGGCCTCGGACGGCCCGTTGAAGGCGCGCGGCCGGCCGCGCTGGCGTTTTTCGGTGGTTTCCATCGGGCCATTCTTCGCCCTGTTCGCCCAAACAGGCAATGAAAAAGTTTTCCAGTGATTTACGAAGCGAATTCATGGAAAACAAAAAGGCCAATCAATTCAACCAACAAGAGCTGTTTTCTAGAAATGGAAAAATATTCTGAAAAAATTGAAAAATCATTGGTGCGCTGGCATCATCGGCTATCAACAATTCCGTGGAGGCTGACATGGCCAGGATGCGCGCAGTCGACGCAGCGGTTCTCGTTCTCGAAAAGGAAGGCATCTCCTGTGCCTTCGGCGTGCCGGGTGCTGCGATCAACCCGCTCTATTCGGCACTGAAGGCGAGGGGCAGTATCCGCCACATCCTTGCGCGTCACGTCGAGGCGGCCTCGCATATGGCCGAAGGGTTTACCCGCGCCAGATCGGGCAATATCGGTCTGTGCATCGGCACCTCGGGTCCTGCCGGCACCGACATGATCACCGGCCTCTATTCGGCCGCTGCCGATTCAATTCCCATCCTCTGCATCACCGGGCAGGCGCCGCGCGCGCGTCTCAACAAGGAGGATTTTCAGGCCGTCGACATTGCGGCGATCGCTGCACCCGTCGCCAAATGGGCGGTCACCGTCATGGAACCCTATCTGGTGCCGATGGCGCTGCAGAAAGCGTTCCATCTGATGCGCTCGTCGCGGCCGGGGCCGGTGCTGATCGATTTGCCTGTCGATGTGCAACTGACCGAGATCGAGTTCGACATCGATGCCTACGAGCCGCTGGTGCCGTTCAAGCCGGCAATGTCGCGCGCCCAGGCCGAGAAGGCGTTGACGATGCTGAATGCGGCGGAAAAGCCTGTCATCGTCGCCGGCGGCGGCATCATCAACGCCGATGCGTCCGATCTGCTGATCGAGTTCGCCGAGGTCGCCGGCGTGCCTGTCATTCCGACGCTGATGGGCTGGGGCGCGATCCCCGACGACCACCGCCTGATGGCCGGCATGTGCGGGCTGCAGACCTCGCACCGCTATGGCAATGCCACGATGCTCGAAGCCGATTTCGTTTTCGGCATCGGCAACCGCTGGGCCAACCGCCACACCGGTTCGATCGACGTCTATACCAAGGGCAAGAAATTCATCCACGTCGATATCGAGCCGACGCAGATCGGCCGGGTCTTCGCGCCGGACCTCGGCGTCGTCTCGGACGCCGGTGCGGCGCTTAAGATGCTGCTCGACGTCGCCACCGAGTGGAGGACGGCCGGAAAATTGCGCGACTGGTCGGGCTGGGCCGGCGAATGCCGGCAGCGCAAGAAGACGATGAAGCGCAAGACCCATTTCGACCAGGTGCCGCTGAAGCCGCAGCGCGTCTACGAGGAGATGAACAAGGCGTTCGGCCGCGACACCACCTATGTCACCACGATCGGCCTGTCCCAGATCGCCGGGGCGCAATTCCTGCACGTCTACAAGCCACGCAACTGGATCAATTGCGGCCAGGCCGGCCCGCTCGGCTGGACATTGCCGGCAGCCCTCGGTGTTCGCGCCGCCGATCCGGACCGCACAATTGTGGCATTGTCCGGCGACTATGATTTCCAGTTCATGATCGAGGAACTGGCGGCCGGCGCACAGCACAAATTGCCCTACATCCATGTCGTCGTGAACAATGCCTATCTCGGCCTGATCCGCCAGGCGCAGCGCGGCTTTTCGATGGATTTCGAAGTCAGCCTCGCCTTCGAGAACGTCAATCGACAGGGCGATCCAGAGGCGGGCTACGGCGTCGACCACGTCGCCGTTGCCGAGGCGATGGGCTGCAAGGCCGTCAGGGTGCGCCGGCCGGAGGAATTCGCCGGTGCCTTCGAAGAGGCAAAGCGCCTGATGGACGAGCACCAGGTTCCGGTGGTGCTCGAATTCATCCTCGAGCGCGTCACCAACGTTTCGATGGGTACCGAAATCGACAAGATCACCGAATTCGAGGAGCTTGCCGAACGCCATGAAGATGCCCCCACGGCGATCGTCATGCTCGATTAAGCCGCATATGAGGAACTACTGCCATGCCACGGTTCTCAGCCAATCTTTCGATGCTCTTTGGCGAGCATGACTTCCTCGACCGCTTCGATGCCGCCGCCCGCGCCGGCTTCAAGGGCGTCGAGTATATCGGCCCCTACGACCATGCGCCGGATGTCGTCGCGGCCAGGTTGAAGAAGAACGGGCTGACGCAGGTCCTGTTCAACCTGCCTGCCGGCGACTGGGCCAAGGGCGAGCGCGGCATCGCGATCCTGCCCGACCGCATCCCGGAGTTCCGGCAGGGCATTGCCAAGGTCGTCACCTATGCCCATGCGCTCGCCTGCGAGCAGGTCAACTGCCTCGCCGGCATCGCGCCGCAAGGCGTCGATCGCTCCGTGCTGGAAGACGTCTTCGCCGAAAATCTGGCTTTCGCGGCCGAAAAGCTGGAGCAGGCCGGCATCAGGCTGCTGATCGAGCCGATCAACACCCGCGACATTCCGGGCTTCTTCCTGAATTACTCGGACCAGGCTCTGGCCCTGATCGACCGCGTCGGCTCGAAGAACCTGTTCCTGCAATACGACATCTACCACATGCAGATCATGGAGGGGGATCTCGCCCGTACCATTGAGGCAAACCTCAGCCGCATCGCTCATATCCAGCTTGCGGACAATCCCGGCCGTCATGAGCCGGGGACGGGCGAGATCAATTTTCCCTTCCTGTACAACCACATCGACCGCATCGGCTATTCCGGCTGGGTCGGTGCGGAGTACAAGCCTAAGGGCGGAACGGAAACCGGGCTTGGGTGGTTCAGGGACCTGGCCGGGAAGGGGAGCGCGGCGGCGTAGACGCTACGTATCGCACGTCGCGTTCCTGCGCGCGCCCCTCTGGCCTGCCCTCTTTGCCAAAACCTGGCATCTCCCCCACAAGGAGGGAGATTGGATATCACCGCCGCTTTCGCCAATTTTCGAGGTCGGGAACGTTTAAGGGCCGGCGCGGGAACTGCCGATCTCCCCACTCGTGGGGGAGATGGCCGGCAGGCCAGAGGGGGCGCGCAGGAAACGCCCCCTTAACAAGAAACGGAGAAAAACATGGACACCATCGGCTTCATCGGCCTCGGCATTATGGGCGCGCCGATGGCGGGGCATCTGCTAGACGCCGGTTATCAGGTCGTCGCCAGCGACCACCGCTCGAAACCGCCGGCCGACCTCGTCGCCAAGGGCCTGAAGGTCGTCACCGGCCATGATGCCGTCGCGCGTGCCGCCGACATCGTCATCACCATGGTTCCGGATACGCCGCAGGTCGCCGACGTGCTGTTCGCTGAGAATGGCGTCGCGTCAGGCCTCACTAAAGGCAAGCTGGTCATCGACATGAGCTCGATCTCGCCGATCGAAACCAAGGAATTCGCAAGAAAGATCAACGATGTCGGCTGCGACTATCTCGATGCGCCGGTGTCGGGCGGCGAGGTCGGCGCCAAGGCGGCTTCGCTGACCATCATGGTCGGCGGTGAGGAAAAAACCTTCGAACGCGCCAGGCCTATCTTCGAGAAGATAGGCAAGAACATCACTCTGGTCGGACCGAACGGCGTCGGACAGACCACCAAGGTCGCCAACCAGATCGTCGTCGCGCTGACCATTGAGGCCGTCGCCGAAGCGCTTGTTTTTGCTTCAAAAGCCGGCGCCGACCCGGCCAAGGTCCGGCAGGCGCTGATGGGCGGGCTCGCAAACTCGCGCATCCTGGAAGTGCATGGCGAGCGCATGATCAAGCGCACTTTCGCGCCCGGCTTCCGCATCGAACTCCACCAGAAGGATCTCAATCTGGCGCTGGAAGGCGCGAAAGCGCTCGGCGTCGCCCTGCCCAACACTTCAACGACGCAGCAATTGTTCAACTCTTGCGCGGCGAATGGCGGCGCTAAGGAAGATCATTCGGCGCTGGTTCGGGCGCTGGAGCGGATGGCGGGATGTGAAGTGGGTGAATAGTGAATAGTGAATAGTGAATAGTGAATAGTGAATAGGTAGTCAGTTGCAGATAGGTGAGTAGTTGGTAGTAAATTGGTCACGACTTACGCACAGTCTCACCATTCACCATTCACCATTCACCATTCACCATTCACCATTCACCATTCACCATTCACTCTTTCAAAAATTTTCGCGCCGCATAAAGCGCCACCGCCGCGGCATTCGACACGTTGAGCGAGCGGATGGCACCGGGCATGTCGAGGCGGGCGAGCGTCGTCACCGTTTCGCGCGTTTTCTGGCGCAGGCCTTTTCCCTCGGCGCCGAGCACCAGAGCGATCTTGTCGCCGGCAAAGCTGGTTTCAAGTTCCGCCGGCCCGTCCGAATCCAGGCCGATCGTCTGGAAACCGGCCTCGTGCAACTGCTCCAGCGCATCGGCGAGGTTCTTCACCTCGATCTGATCGATGTGTTCGAGCGCGCCGGAGGCCGACTTCGCCAGTACGCCGGATTCCTGCGGGCTGTGGCGCGCCGTGGTGATCAGTGCGCCGGCACCGAAGGCGGCCGCCGAGCGCAGGATCGCGCCGACATTGTGCGGATCGGTGATCTGGTCGAGCACCAGCACCAGCCTGGCGTCGCCAAGCGCATCGAGCCGCTTCGGTTTCAGCGGCTCGGCCTCGATCAGCACGCCCTGGTGAACGGCATCCGAGCCGGTGACCTTGTCGATGTCCCTGGGTTCGACCAACTCCGCCTTGAAGGGCAAAGCGCC
Organism: Mesorhizobium sp. M0664; assembly: GCF_040320565.1. Taxonomy (NCBI): domain Bacteria; kingdom Pseudomonadati; phylum Pseudomonadota; class Alphaproteobacteria; order Hyphomicrobiales; family Phyllobacteriaceae; genus Mesorhizobium; species Mesorhizobium sp. M0664. The sequence continues at coordinate 4,340 of NZ_JAMYPW010000047.1, read as the reverse complement.
AAGGTCGGCGATTGCCAGCCGCTCGGCAGCGTTGCGCGTCACCAGCATCTTCTTGATTTTTCGGCGCGGATTGTCGAGTGCGGCCCGCACCGTGTGCAGCCCGTAGAGCCGCACCAGCCCATCCGCCGGGTTCTCGCCGGGCGGCACCGGCTGGCGTGGCCTGAATGCAGGCGCGCCACCGCTCTTCTCGTCGCGATGCGCGCGGCGCAGCTTGGCGTAGTGGGTGTCTTTAGGGGTCTTCGATTTGTTATCGTTGCTCATGGCCGGCTTCTATAGCCGTGTCGTCCGGCCATGGATACAGCCGCAGAAGCTGCTTGTCGGGCGAGGTGCGAAATTCAGCGCTTTTTGCCGGACTGTTGCGGTTGACAGTTTTGGGCGCTGCCGCCATAAGGCGCTTCGCGGAAGGGCTGCTCAGGCAGCCGCGACGCGTCGATGCCTCGTTGCATGGCTCCGGCGGCAGACTGGAGAGGTGCCCGAGTGGTTAAAGGGGACGGACTGTAAATCCGTTGGCTATGCCTACGTTGGTTCAAATCCAACCCTCTCCACCACTGCCGGCCCGGAAGCCCTGAAACGCAGAGCGAGCGTCGGAGCGGATCCGATGCTTGACTGAAAGGCGCGGGTATAGCTCAGTGGTAGAGCAGCAGCCTTCCAAGCTGAATATGCGGGTTCGATTCCCGCTACCCGCTCCAGATTTCCCCCCAGCCGCGGCGCACCTCGCGCACGATGCCGAAGGCAGCCCCAAGCGAAGCGCTTTGCCGATAATTCAAAGTATTCGTTGCGCGTCCAGACGGACGCGCATCTTAATCTGTGTTATCGTTGTCCCGAACCGCAGGCGGCGTTGGGCGACAGGCGTCAGCTCGCGAATTTGCTGAATATGGACGCGAGCTGGTTCTGCTGCGGCACTTGCCCGTTCGGCGTCAACTGGTCGACAAGCCCTGGCAAGGCTGCGGATAGCTGCTTGAGCAGGTCCTGCTGGTTCAGGCCCGTCCTTTGCGCGATCTCCTGGATGATTTGTGGCCCGAGAGCACTGCCCAGATCGCTGGGGTTGATCGGCTGGTTCTGACCGGTACCGACCCACGAATTGGCAACGTTGCCGTGGCCGGCGTCCTTCAGTTTGTCGAGCAGGCCGCCCAGACCGCCGAGCAGGCCGCCATCGGCGGATGTGGTTGTATCGGGCGGGATGGGGGCAGGGCTTTGCGCTGCCTCCGTCTGGGCGGAACTTCCACCGCTCAGCATTTTTCCCACCAAAAGTGCGCCGAGCGCGATCATCAGCGGCTTGGCGACGTTGCCGCCGGGAACGGCATTGTCAAACAGTCCCATTGTGGATCTCCATGTCAAATTGCCCGTCCGTTTCCAACAATGACGCATCCATGGCGAATTTCAAGCCGGTTTGAGCTTTCCGTAATCATGATTTTCAAGTTGGCTTGAGCTTTGCTTAATAATGTGGAAGTAATCGGGTGCGGGGAACGGAGAGGAAAAATGTCAATATTAAGCTGGATTATTCTCGGCGTCATCGCCGGCTTCATAGGCAGCAAGATCGTCAATAAAAGCGGGCAAGGCCTTGTGCTCGACATCGTGCTCGGGATTGTCGGTGCCATCGTCGGCGGGCTCATCTTCAGCGCCTTTGGCGCGTCGGGCGTTACCGGGCTCAACATCTATAGCCTGATCGTCGCCGTGGTCGGTGCCGTGGTGGTCCTGTGGGCCTATCATCAGTTCAGCGGCAAGAGGGCACTCTAGAAGTCGTCCGGCAGTTGCGTCGGCATTCACCCGAATGCCGACCGCCTATCTGATCCTTTTGAGGATTTCGCGGATCAGCGTGTTGAGGCCGGCTTCCAGCCCTCTCACCATGATCGGCCATAATTCCTCGAGCAGTCGCTGCCATGCGGCATCGCGCCCAATCCTCACCGGCAGATTTGGCATCGCGCCCATTGCCGCCGTCACGTCGCGGCGCAGCCGCTCGCCACAGGCGCTTGCGCCGCTGATCGTCGGATCGAAGGGCAGCCGGGTGAAATCCCATTTTCCGCGCTGCTCGATGCCGAGATTGCTCTCGACTTCGGCATGCGACAGCACCGTTTTGGGCGTGACCTTGATGCGGTAGTATTTGCAGAGTTCGGCGACAACGGCGGTCATCGCGTCCCACTGCGCCCTGGTCATCGGATAGCCGCCGGCATCGAACGGCCTTTCCTCCGCCCCGGCCATGCAGCAGAGCGAAACCCCGATCGAGCCGCCGTTGCAGTTGAGCGTGTGCGCGGCATATCCCGGTTTTACCCGGCCTGAATTGAGCGCGATCGAAGGCCGGCCCCTGACCAGGCGGCCATTCCCCTCGACCAGTATGTGATACGCATCCCTGTCGGTATCGCCGGCCGAATGCGAGCCGGCCGTCCAGTGGCAAATGACGCGCTTCATCGCAACATTGGGCAACCAGTCGGGCGGCAATGCCACAGAAATCCCCGCGACATAAGTTCAGTGACGGAGCACAGTATAGTTTCCTTGGCGGCGGACGCGAAAACGAAACGATAATTTGGTTGAGCGTTTTCTAACGGTCAGCTATTCGCCGGCATCTCCGGCGACCGCGTGTTCTCTGTATTGCGGCAGATCGTCGGTGATCGTGAACCACTTCGCCTTCGAGCCGACGAAAATGTGCTGCGTCGGGCGGATGGTCGGCTCGTCGACGAGGCTTCCCATGGCGACATGCACGAAGGCACCGTCGCGGACCACCGAATAGAGCAACGAGCCGCAAGTCCGGCAGTGCGCGTCATGGCCGGTTTCGTCGCCGAAGATCATGAGATTATCCTCGCCCTTGGTCAGGCTCAGCCTGTCGCGCTCGATGCCGGCGAATGGCTTGAAGGCCGAGCCGGTGGTGCGCCGGCAGTTCGAGCAGTGGCAGTTCGCGGCATAGACGAACGCGTCCGCCACCGCGTACTGAACGGCGCCGCACAGGCACTTTCCGATAAGCCTGCGGTTGCGTGAATTCTGGTTGTCATCCGGGCTTGCCACGCGCTCCTCCCATTATGCAGGCTGATTTCAGTTTCAAGCGACGACGGTCAACCGGCGCTTGCGCTCGTCGAGCGAGACGATGGTCAACCCGCTGGCCACCACCAGCAGGATGCCGCCGATGGCCAGCGCATTCGGGAGCTGCCGGAAAACCACCAAGCCTGAAATCACCGCCCAGACGGTAAAGCAATAGTAGAACGGCGCCACCACGCTGGTCGGCCCGACGCGATAGGCCATGAAGATAAAGAAGTGGCCGAAGATCAGGAACAGTCCGGCGCCGCCCATCAGCAGCAGGTGACGGATTTCAGGCACCACCCACTGCTCGGAAACCAGATGCGCAACGCCGGCGCCAGCGAGCACCACAACCACCGCGGAAATAGCGACGATCATCCCCGGCACGTCGGCGGCGACCTTGCGTCCGGCCAGATCGCGCGCGGCGGACAGAGCTGCGTTGCCTAGCGCCAGCAGCGCGTAGACCGAAATCCCCTGCATCGTCGGTTGTGCAACCATCACCGCGCCGATAAAGCCGAGCCCGATCAGCGCCAGGCGCACCCCGCCGATCCGTTCGCCAAACAGCATCGAGGAGCCGACCAGCATCAGCAAGGGCGTGATCTGTCCGAGCGCGGTCGAATCGGCGATCTGCATGTTGGCGAGCGCCACCACGTAGCAAAGGATCGCACCCAGTTCGAGCATGTTCCTGCGCAAAACCTTGGCGTCGAGGATCAGCGGGATCTGCTTGCCATAGCCCAGCATGAACAGCAGCGGAAAGCCCCACAATGTTGCCGCAGCGCCGCGCAGGAACAGCACCTCATAGGGCGGCAGTCCCGCGGTTGCGAGTTTCATCATCGTGTCGTTGACGATGTAGGACCCGGTCGAAACGACCATGAACAGCGGGCCTCGTATGGCAGTCGGGATGAAATGCATCGGCCTACGAAATCAGACCGGCGCCAGGGCGGCAATGGGCCAGATCCGGCTGTAAATCCGTCAAAGCCGTCAGCCGCAGCCGCAACCATTCCATTTGCCCTTGTTCGTTCCTATATCCGCGCCACATTCTCCGAAACCGGATCACGCGTTCGGGCGGGCGAGCGCGCTCGGCGACAAGGCACTTGTGTTTTTCGGCCTTAGTCGCTAATCGCCCCGCATTCGACTGAACTGAAGGTCCAGGCCGTCCCCAGGCCGTCCAAGGAAAGAGACTATGGCAAAAGGTAAATTCGAGCGCACTAAGCCTCATGTGAACATTGGCACGATTGGTCACGTCGATCATGGCAAGACGTCGCTGACGGCGGCGATCACCAAGTATTTTGGCGAATACAAGCGCTACGACCAGATCGATGCGGCGCCGGAAG